>NZ_JBFRGC010000011.1:0-221699 GCF_052115145.1 Paenibacillus sp. 2TAB26 | reverse complement strand
GGCCAATGTCATTAAGTTAATCTCCGAGACAAGATCGTAAATAGAAAGTGAATCTGAAACGGCATGGGAAAAGCCCTGTGCCGTTTATTTTTTTGATGCAAGACTGATAAATAGGAACAGCAAACAAACGGATGGACGATCCGCTTAAAAAAATGTTCATATGAATCGAATTATGCTACTCTGTAGACGAAGCTGACAGCTGATTTATATCGGATTTTGCGCGTATTCTTTTGTCCCGGGCGAATGGGTCGAATCGGCAAAATGTTTTTTCGAATCAGCGCTTCAACATCGAGCGGGGGTTCATCGCCTCGAGAGCGCAAGAATTGTCTGCAAACGAGAACGGCAACCGTGAAATTGACTTGATATTGGTGCCGTTTATCCATTTGCGAAATGACGACGTGCGAGGTCATCATTTCAGCGAAGTTGTATAGAATCATTCTGGCATAAATCTCTTGGGCGATGAACGCTTGCTTCTTTGCGTGAAAACTTGTCAGACCAACCGTGTATTTYAATGCAACGAGGTTTCAATGCCCCATCGCATGTGATAAAGGGATCTGAGTTCATCGGGAGGGAAGTCTGCGGCAGAAAGATTCGTAATGACGGTTTCATAAGCGCCGTCAGGTAGGATGAAACGAACAACCCGAAAAGATAGCGGGTAAAYCATGTTCTCATGCATATCCAAAAAATCAAATGTAGAATTGGTCGGAAGGAATTTGTAACCAGGATAAGCCTGGAACGCTTTGGTTTGTTTTCTGGTAAGTGTCAGATGAATGTCCCGATCAAACTCTCCGCTAGCGGGCAAACGTAAGCTAGACAGAATACCACTGGAATTCAAATCCTTTACCCGAATGACATAGTGCCACCCTTTACGTTCAATATGCGCGAAATTGTTGTAGCTTTCATAGCCTCTGTCCGCAATCACAATGGTTTTGCTCTTGATGGGCGAACGATCAACCATGGTTGCCAGCGCCCTTCCCTCGTTAATTAGCCTTTTTGGCTGGACAAGAGCATCCACGTAAAGTCTGTTACATAGATCGTACGCTGCGTTCAAATGCAGGAGGTTATAGCCTTTCGTGTTGGGTTGACTTTGAAAGAAGCTATTCTTRTCAGTTGGATCCGTTGTGATATGTAAATCCGAACCGTCAATAGCAAGTARTCGATACCCATGGTAATCCCTGATATCCTTGTACGTTTGGTTTTTTCAAGGGGCTTCGCCACACACTTACAATCGCCTGTCAAGTTCTTTTTCCTCATTTGGGCAAAAAAAGAGCAGGCTATCTTTTTGATAACCTGCTCTTTTGCATTCTATTGAACTTACACCTTAACTTAATGACATTGGCCACGCGGCAGCCCTTTTGATTCTCAACTATCGTTCCCCGATAGCTTAGAACGGAGATTAAACGAATACTCGAGAGATTTAGAAAAAAACATTGATGCTATTTTCCCTCAGTGTTTTTTTGTACGTTTTATGAAGCAACTTCATTTCCAAGCATTCGGACGAGTTCGTCTCGATTTATGAGTCGGACCTTAGCCTTGTTGGCTAACTCGATGGCTGCTTTCGTGAAATACGAAGTGGTTATGACATAACATTCCGTGCAATCATACATAATCTTACCGGCAATTGCTTCTTGGACTGCTGCATTGCCTACACTTGTTTTTCGGCCATATCTTTTTGCTTGCACAGCGATTCGAACATTACCCTTTTGGAGTACCAAGTCAGCTCCGTGGTCGCCGCTCACCGCTGTATCTTTTACAGAATAACCGCAGTTCTTAAAATATCGTGCCAATCGTTGTTCGAATTGAATGCCGGTCATCTGGTCGATTTCATCAATTCTACTGGTATTCCGTAACCGGATTCGTTCTCGAGCCTCAGCTTCCTCTTTGTCCATCTTCTCTATAAAATTCAGAGCCTTTTGTATTTTATCGTGCACCGAAATTTGATTCCATAACTCTTCCTCTGCTTGAGTTTTTGGCGAAATAAAATTTCCAAATAAAAATCGTATTATAATTGCTAGCAAGAAATATCCGAGTGTTAGAAGAATGATATTTTTGAAGCTCAGCCATTCTGTTAAAAATCCAATAATAACACCCAAGAACGGCAACCAAGAAGATATTTGGAAGGCGTCTTTCCAAGTCCTTAGCTTATAAATTCTCTTATAGTTCTGTTTCGTGTGTTCAACCACACATTTTTTGCAATAATTCGGATAGTATCCGACTGGAGGATAATGTCGCAAGTGTAGTTGCTCTTTGAATAATGAATTGAAACTGTTTTTCTGAGCAAATTCGGTAATCTCTTTCTCGTCGTACTTTAACTTTTGACCAGGTTTAATGGAAAGGTGTCGGAATCGTTTCTCAACTTCAATTCCACATGCCCTACAATGCCCTAATCTATAAACTGTTTTTGGTGCCGGCACTTCTTCTTCTTCTTCTTCTTCAATTCCATTATCAGCTCTTATTTTGTCATTCCGACATTTTTCACATTTCAACTTAACGTATCCGAATTTGACTCCGTGGTAGCATTTTTTAAAAATCACATCATCAATGAGATAGAATTTTATAAATACCAAAACCATCAAACCAATTAAACCATATCCCAACAACGCGAAAATTGTATCTAAATAGTCAGGATACCCAAAAAATTCTTTCAACGAATCGTACAATTCCATTCACCTTCTACAAAAATTGATAGAAAAAAAGCTCTAGGGGGATTCCTTCCCTCCATAGAGCTTGTACTTTGCCGATGCTTTCGGTCTAGATTATTTTACCACGTTAATAGAAAAATGGAAATAGTGTACCTTATCGCCTTCCTATCTTTTTCACTCGAGTTCAAGCGTTTCGCGAACTAGATAGAACTGCAAACGGAATTGAAAATTAAGGAGCAGCTGCCGGCAGCCTCGTTTTAATGTTTTTGGAGCTAACGTTTCCCGTTAGTTGAATCCAAAACGTTAAATTTATGTCATTTTATCTTTGCAAATATGAATGTATCCCTAAGCTCACTTCCATCAACTGAAAGATCTTCGTTTTTAATTATACCTTCGAGGATAAACTTCAATCGTTCAGGTATCGCCTTGCTTTTGCTGTTTTTTGTATCACAGCGTATCTCCAATCTTCGAGCATTCAATTGATTAAATGCAAAATCACAGATACCTTGAACTGCTTCAATCATATAGCCTTTTCCACTATATCGCGTGTCAATCCAGTAACCTATCTCAAACTTCCTTACATCCCAGTCAATATTGTGTAAGCTTGAAGAAGCTATGAACTGCCCAGAACCCTTCAAAAATACAAGAAGCCTTAGGTTTTCACGGAGTAAAAACTTAACGTGTGCTTCTCTTATACCAACTTCTGAATCATATTCAGTATGCTGTGTCTGTGCCCACTTCATCCAAGGCTTTAGCTCCTCAATTGAAGCATTGACAGCCTCACTTACAATCTTGCCATCCCCTGGCTTTGGCGTTCTAATAATAAGTCTTTCTGTAAAAAACTCATCTGGAAAATCGATCATTATAGGATTCATTGCATAGCCTCTTTTTACCCTATCATACAAAAAAATCCTTATTATTGAAACAAATAGGCAGGATGCGGCTACGCTGCCCGTTAGTTGAGAAAATGGCAGCCAGATTCATAGCAGCCGTTTCATCGTGTTTATTCAACTATCGTTCCCATTTAGCTTAATCACGCGATGTCTCATCAAGTTATCTAACTATAATCTTCAATCAATGATATTTTCCTTCTTTAATTCCAAATACTTACTTCCCTTTTAGTTGAAGCGTAACTCCAATCTTCAATCCGTTAGGAAATTTCGGAAGTATTGGTTCGGCGTGAGCAATGGCACGAAACAATTTGGATGAATTGTTAACATAAATACGCTGTTATTATTAGTGTTAACACTGTTTACAATGTTAACAATTGTGAAGGTAGAGAAGACGAGTCGCTGGTGCGAACTCGCCGTGGGAACACCTCGAGAGTCCGCTCGAAAGAACACACCATCACTTCGTTGCCGCTCTTGACAGCGATCTTTGAACTGCCCCGCCAAGCAAGCTGCGCGAGCCACGGCGACGAGCAGCAGTGCACGAGGCAATGAACAGGCCGACTACCTTCCCACAGTGACCATGGCCACTGCGTGTCTATTCCTGACCACTCTCGGTGGCACCCTCCCTAACTAGGAGGACTCCTTGACTACGTAAAATACGATTACCCCGCAGCTCTCTCTTTTGAAAAAACAGACAAAAGCCGCCCCTATTGGAACGGCTCATATACATTGAAATCCTTAGTATGATTTTTAGAATGTACGCAAATATCATTATCTACATGAAACAAATACCAATTCCGATATAATAAAATGACAGAATTGAATTCGAAAGGGCGAACAAATTGGAGAAAAGTTGAAATAAAAGAGTATTTGAAAAATATGAAAGACCTCGATGGTGGTTATTTGTAAGTATAGTCGGCTTATTATGTTTCCTCCGGAAGATTAATCAGGAGCGCGAGCTGCAGCTTCGCCGTGCAGCGTGCTGTTTCAGTCTAATACTTTATTTTCTTTCCAAAGCGAGGATGCGCATGCAAAGATAACTAAGTAACGTTAGAGTTATAGGATTTGTTTTGATGACTTAATTCCATTCTAATATCCTGAACATCCTCCGATAGTTTTTCGTATTGTTTTACAAGCCCTTCAAACTGCTTGGCTATGTCGGAAATGAATTCTAAAACCTTACGTTCTCGCTCGATGCTTTCTTGCTCTCTTCGCCTACTTTCCTTAAGTTGGTAATAAAATAAGTAGATAAACAGAACGGCCCAAATGCCTTGCTTCATTGCAACTTCGATAATTTGCTGATTCATGAATTAACCTCCCACTATAAAGTAATGTTCTCTCCTGTTTTGTCTAAGGGATGCCCTTGCTCTTACGGAACTGTTCTTTATGAGGTTCAGCTCGGCGAGCCAAATAATTTGTTGACCGTGATCATATTTGTTTAGATCTCCTACTTCAGCTATCATCCGGTCGAGAAAAAAATTCCGAGTATACAAAGGTATCTTTTTCAATTAAAGCTCAAATTACTTCAATACAGGAATGGTCTCAGTAGATTCGACTATGGAGATACTCACCAAATTTAACCTTTGTACGTTGAACAAGTTTTCTCACTTTTGAGTTGTACGTCGTCTCACCCATTAGTGAAGCAATTTCTTTTAGCGGGTAACCATGATCTAAGAGTTGAACAACGGATGCATATCTTTTGTTAAGCTTTGAGAACTCGCTTACAAGCGTCCTTGAATGCTCCCTTTCGAAATAATGATCTTCCGCAGATGGTGATTGAACCAGTTCAAGTAAAGTAGAGCTCGCTTCATCCAAATCATCCTTTCCGGCTGGTTTATCTAATGAGAATGTGAGAAGCCTTGCCTTCTCATATTTGCGATCCGGTTGGATTTTGCCCCGAGTCTCATAACTCCGCCATACATCTGCTTCCTTTAATCTTACATTGGCGTAATAACGTGGTAAAAAATCTCCAAGCTCAATGTCGTATCCCATGGTTGCCTGAAATAATCCTTGGTTAAATTGAGAAATAAAGTCCTCCAAAGGTATATTTACCCCTGTTCGTTGTGCGCGTTGATATGAATTTCTTGCTCTATTAGTAATGAGTGATTTTAATTCCAGAAACAATTGGCTAAATGCCCACTGGTCTTGGTTTTGAGCGAAGTTATACGCAAGGTCATTTAATCGACAATTATTGATAGTTTTTTTCATAATGTGTGCATCCCCCCGATTTTTTGTTTCTATTTATGTATGTCGGATGGGAACACTTGTTCGTGACACTTAACCAAATTTATCATCTTTTGGAAGTTTGGTCAATGAAAAAAGCCGAGGTCTATACATCCTGACCACGGCTTGGGTTGAACGCGATAAGCATTCAATCTATGTTTAAAAAGTAATCAAATCCGCTAGCAATTTGTAGAAAATACTTAGTTGTAGCTGATGCTTGGTTGGCTTGAGTATCTGGTTCTTCAAGATAGGTTGAGATGGTTCTCATCCGTTTATCCTTATCTCGAAAATAGAAGCCAGCAGCAGGGATAATCACCTTTTCATTGTTGTCCTCAAAATAGATCTCTAATTCTACACCAGCCCGCTTCCCTTTAGGGTATGGGAACGGTTCAATTCCCTGATAATAAGCAAGAATTTCTTGCCTTGTTAGAGTTGAGCTTAAAGCTATTATCGCTACTACGTTCCAGTATCCCCCACTTCCTCCTCCATCAATAAAATTTTTGCCATTGAATTGATACTTTGTAATAAGTGAAGTTTCAGCCGGGAGCGGATAATTAAAAAGGTGTGCTGCAAATTGCTCTGACACCCGTTCTTTGCTTGTACCAGACTGAAGCACCAATATAACGCCAATTATGAATATGGCAATAATTGATCCTATCCATAAAATCCTTTTCATGAGCATGCCCCTTCTCATTAAATGCACTCTTTTTTTATAAACGTAAGTGAAATGGATAAAGTTTCTTTCAACATAAAAAACCGCCAAGCAAATGCTTAGGCGGTTTTAAGAGGTCCTATTATTGTTCACGGATCAATTTATTGAATTGTTCAAAAACCATGTAGTACTGATAGGTTTCATCACCATATAGGACAGCTTCATCCCCAGTACCGTTATAACGTGTAATTACTTTTTTCGTCTTTGTAGCATCATACTCATAATAAATTTGATTCAATGAAACTAGATTTGCAGCACGAATGAGAACAAGGGCACATGTACTAATATTATAAACCTGGTCCGTATTTAGCTTTTCCCAAACCAGCCCTTTGTCATTCCAATCTGCGGCATCGTATATTTGTCCAGAAATAATTCCACTTTGTACAGCATAGTTATTTGAATCAATGGCCGTACTCGCAAAAATTTGTCCGTGGCCAGTGCTACAGTCATCTACGGCTCCAATAGGGTACGTTGGGGCTGGCGTAATTAATTTAAGTGCTAGCGGCAAGTTATCCCAAGTCTCGTAACTCTTTTTATAATTGTAATAAGACCTTACAAAAGCGTCCTTCCCAATGTCCTCTGCTCCTTCGAAGCACAATTCTCGAAATAGAACAGCCTGAATCATTGCTTTTCGCATGCTGTAGGTTTGGCTAAGTTGAGTAATTAAATTGTCATACTCAAATACTTTAGCTACAGCGTCTTCCCGAAAACGTACTGCCTTCAATATTTGGGCTGCACTCATGTGTGTATTTGCAAGAGTGATTAACTGGCTTTCTAAAGTTGATCTGTACTGTTCTTTGAAAAGCTCGTCATCAAGAGTGGTTATCTCGATAGGTGAACCAACAAATGAGACACCAGGATTTCTACCCGAATTGATATTGTTATCTATCTCAATAAGACCATCACCGCTACCGATTGTAATGGTTGAAATTTGATCGAATGCCCAATCCTGTGGGAGCGGGTAACCCAAATTCCCACTAAACCCAGTCGACATATCACAGACGAAGCTGCTGATGGAATAGCCTGCTGCAGCAACACGGCTACAAACGTTTCTTGGTCCATAAATGCCTATCCGATATCTGCCGCCTAGAGCGTTCATTTTGTTAAACAAGGCTCTAAAGTGTGGGATGATATTGGTACTTACATCCCCGTCAAGAGCGTCGAAATCAACAGCAAAGTAAATAATGGTTCCGGATGGAAATCCATAGCTATTCGCTGCAATTAGAGCACCTTTAGCATCTTTTGCCCCTTGTGTAGGGTTAAAATAGTTCAAATTGTTACCTGAGGATTGATAAATGGGATAGACCTTCATCCCCGCTCCAAAAATGGTATCCAATTCGCCAGGTTTGATTTTTTTCCAGTCACCAATAATATAACGTCCGACGGTTGTGTAACCATTGCTGACTAACGTTTGAGCTCGTGCAGGGGTAATCGTGGTCACACAGTCAATTGCAGTACCCTTCCTTGTTTTGTCTCCTGTACTAACGAGCAGGGATGCCCAAGTTTGCTTACCAACATTACCATCAACTGTGAGCATACAAAAAGCTTGGAATCGACGAACAGCTTCCCGGCAACCTGGACCAAACGATCCGTCGAATCCGTTTGGATCAAAGCCATTAACATATAACGAATATTGAAGAATAGAATTGAATTTCGTTAGCGTGCTTCCCTGTGACAAGTTTGGGAGAAGAGCTGTTGTCGAAGGACCGAAGGTACCATTGGGCTCAGGAATCCCCTCTTCAATTTGCAAGGCATAAATTAATGCTTTATTTGTCGTCCTAGAGTATCGCCCGTCACAAGCAATTAAACCAATAACGTGGGAATAATTTTTATTTAAATTCTGTTGAATAATCCGCACCTTAGGATCGCCAACATTAACATATGCATCCATATTCAGTAGTGCTTTAAAGTACATGGGCGTCGTAATCCCATTTGCATTTGGCATTCCAGCATCCGTCTGAAATGTAGTAATGGCTGCTTTTGTGTTGTTCCCGTATGTTCCTGTTATGCCGGTTGGATTGTATCCCTTACAGTAAAGAGCACCTTGGAGAATTTTAATGATGTTCTTTGTTTTAGGATTTGTAGCATCCGAAGTCGTCGAAAGTGTAGGGCAGAGATTTGTTGTTGTCGGCCCGAAAGTCCCATTAGGTGATGGAATGCCAAGTTCAATTTGTAGCGCTGTTGTAAGAGCTGTAATCGTTGGCCATCCTGTTTTTCCATTTTCTTCGATTTGAGCGTAGTTAGGGTTATTTGCATAGGTTTCATTTACCCACTCTTGAACTGTAAGCACCATTTGATCCATAATATCAACCTCTTTTCTTTTAATTTGTATATGGGCTCTTCCATTCACTGAATTTGCAGCCTCTGATCATACATGTCGTAACTGTTCCTTAAATTGTGACTTATGGTAAGTAAATTAAACTATTTATATCTCGCTGCACAGCATTTGAAGCGTTCGTTTATTGGTTGGCCATATTTTCTTAATTGCGCAACATTCCTTATTTAGATTCGTCCAATAATAAACAAGGATTCCGAGTATAAGGAGGAGATATTTTGAAACTATCAAGGATTGTTGCAGGCGCGTTAGCACTTGTCTTCGTTGCAGGGGGGTCAGCTTATGCTTCAGCTGAATACACAAAAAGAAGTGAACAGGCGAGTTCTGAAAGCATGCAAAGGGATACCTCAGTTGCTTTTTCACCCGAAGTATCGTCTGTACCAAAGACTACGCTTTCTGAAGCAGACTATGTTGAGTACAACCCTCTAACAGGTAAAGAAGAAACAAAGAAGGGATACATTTTTAAGACCGACGATTCAGGTATTTCCAAGCGTATGGATACCGATGTGTTGCAATTTGTTGAGAATCGCAGTACAGAAACGAAGCTCCTACTTACACACTCGTACAAAGTGATTGATGCTTATATTCTAGGAAGTGCTGAAACGCAGGGATTGGGTGACTTCGAGCTTGACTCTTTTGAAGTTGAACGACTCCTAAATGTCGATTGGGAACAGTTCAAAACGTTGTACGCTGACGAGCTTGAGCGCGCAAAAGAATTCGTAAAGGAAAGCAGTGAAGGAGTTGCCATTCCATGGGGTAGAAAAAAGGATGGTGGACTACTCAGTATCGTTTTTGAAGTTGATAAGGCATATGCCGGTGCAATCGATAACCTTTCTTGGTCCAATACGGAACCAGCCGACGTAAATGGTATTAACGAGGAAGAAGAACATGCCATGATACGCGAATTATCCGTAGATACTCGCTTTATGAAAGCACGAGACATCCTGCAACGCTATGACACTTACATGTTCGGGAATAAGATGACAATCGATGGAGTGAAGCCCGACGAAAGGCCAATTCCAGAAGAGAATTTGTCAATGCCAATGAAGGAACAAATCAGCACTGATAAATAAAGACAATTGATAGATCCCTTGTTCAAAAAAGGTACGGTCACTCAAGTGACTGTACCTTTTTTATCACAAGGATTACCTTTGTTTATCTATACTCAAGCAAGCCTAGTTTGCGAAACAAGATGCCTTTGATTTGACAATGGCATCTTTTGCGATTTTTACCAGCTGCCATAAACCGAAATTGTGCTTTTCGTAGAACCCTTGGCTAGACCGACTGGAACGAAACCATGGTAATCCGTATTGCTGGTCCCTGCATAAATGGAATTCCAGGTACCGGTAGCCGTAGTACGATAATAACGAATCAACAACCAATCCGGATTGGACGATCCTGAATCCCCCGCTTCTGAGTCACGCATAGCCACTTGACCACCTGCAGGAATAGTAATTCCTGACGAAGAAGCATTTGGCTTATAAATCGTTGTCGCATGGCGAACATTAAAAACATCATGAGTCATGTTTTTGCTACTACTATAGTCGTACAACGATGTGGTCGAGCTTGAATGATCTCCGTAAGGACTTTGCAAGTTGCTGAAACCGGTCATAAACATGTACCCCTTGACAACTTGACCTGCGGAATTCCGGAACTTAATTACCGCATAACCTGGACTCGTATCAGCTTTGTCATAACACCAAACCTCATTGTCGTAAATTGTTCCGATTTGTGTGCTGTGGTCGCTGTCCTCAACCTTAACATTGAAACCCGATCTGTTAACATTAATCGTACCCATTTTAAATCCCCCTACTAGATTAGTTAAAGTCAGCGTGCCGACTTTATACTTAGCTATGTCGCCACAAAATTGATCCGTGTGACGGACACAAGGAGGAACTAGTAAAAAAGTTCCAAAAACCCAGTAGCATGTGTTCACCTCTAGGAAGCTTTAAAGGAATCGCTACATTCTTGAACGAACAACATGGTGAAACACCAAGGTAGCATTAAAGGAACTGGCTACATTCTGGAAAGAACAATATTATAATTCTCTAAATGAACTGTCTAAAATTGATTGAAAGCGGAATTTGAAATCCTTTACAATATTGCTAGTTATGTTGCTAAATCGGGGTGGGCTATACCATCTCACACAACTTTTAGGGAGTGCCCCCATCAATAGATGATACCCAGCCCTAAAAATTCTGATCCCCCTATATCAATGCTTGAAACCCAGCACATCAAATTCTGAAAGGCGACGCCTATCAAAATTTGATGTGCGACATACCCCCTGTTTTTTCGCCTTTCAAATTTTGATAGGGGGATATCAGAATTTGAAAGGCGAAATCCACTTATCAAAAAATGATCCCCTCCTCTATCAAATTTTGATCCCTCCCTATCAAAATTTGATAACGAATAAATACAATCTAAGCAGCACATAGTATCTAATAAAGACAATCTTTAAGATTTAAAGATTCATCATTGTAAATAATAGAAGTCTTCCTGGATCATGATAAAACAAAAAAGACTGCCCCTTAGTAGGAGCAGTCTTAAATATTATCTAAAGGAGACCCAAACCTTTGACTCCTTGCTATTCTGATAGTTATTGAGCAATATATCTAATTCTTGTGATATCTTCAGTACCTCTTTGGAAGACAATCCATACTGTTCGCTTGCTTCTATCATCTTTTGTCGCGTGCGTTCAATGGCCTCCAGAGTACGATCTATTTTATCCATGAGACCCCTCCATCCTATTTATCGGCAGATATGTATGGTTTGACCATAGCTGCTCATCTTGGAGGAGGCCGGTATCAAATAAGACTCGCCACCATGTTCGAAAAGCATTATTGATGGCTACTCTCTCTCCACCTTGAGGATAAGGACCACTTAAGCGGGTCCCACAGACCAAATACGAGTTAGTTAATCCACGTTCAAATAGCTCGTCCTCTATCCACGCTTCAAAGGCGCGGGCGAATAACTCATGATCACGCCGCCAGTATGTACCACGAGATATTGCATCAAGATAAAATGCACTTGAATCTGTCGGGACATAGAAAGCATTTGGTACTTCTCTACCCAGATCGTGAAGCATTTGGCAGTAAGTGAAACCCACCTCATGCCATTGTTTAGTCGAAAGACGGTACGTACCTTTCAATCCGCCAAGCGCCTCTGATACATTATAATCGTATCTCTCAAGGTTTTTCAGCACACCAGACTTGTAGCGTCCGGACGGCTGCGGTATTTGATCAGGTACTATAACCTCCAAGTATCCATCACCTTCTTTAAGCGTCTTCATAAGCCGCTCAAAGGCTCTAGACACTGTACGAGGTATTTTATCACCTGCACTGTTTCCAGACAGTGGTGCCCGCTTCCCGTTTGTAAAACCATGCGATAGAGAGTAGAGATTAAAGTCCAGAGCATGAGCCCATTCATGCGCTTTAGATCCACCACCACGAAGTTTGGTGAAATTGAATATATTTTGGTCAGGTTCGTAATGCGCGGACGCTGAACCACTTCCCCTGGCTCCGAATGCTATGCCAAGGCGACCATAGAAGCTAAGTGACATACGCGGTATTTCAAGAACTTTTGCAAGATCCGAATGTGCATCACCGCAACATAAGACATGGTATCGCCCAGCTGCATCATCAACCCACTTACCGAATTGCACCCCACGATAACCATAATGTTCTATTAGGTCTTCAGGTTTGTTGACACCGGAAGGTTCTAGAGATAATCGAACCACTTCTTCTGGAATCCTTCGCTCCCAGCGTTCTTTGCTGACTTTTTTAGATGCTGATTTGGATTTGGGCTCCGCCCACTTCCAATCCTTTCCGTCCTCAGAATGAAATGCCTTTTGGAACAATTGAAGGAAGCCTGCTGCTTTTCTATTTTTGCCGAAGAATGTGTATTTGAACTTACTACCAAGAGAGAGCCAAAATCGATAATTAATCAGTTCTGGATTTTTTTCTAACTCCCTCTTGTTCATCGACCAATAACCTTTATCAAATTGCTTGCTCAATTGATCGTACGCAGACCGGAAATCGTTCTCCGTGAATGATCCCGCAAAAACTAATTTAAGTTGTTCTATAGCTTGAACGAAATATTCCCGCTGCTTAGGATCGTCTTCTGGACGCTGTGCTACACGATCCCACATCATTTTCACCGCATATGCGGCTTCCGAGCTGTATCCAAGATCTCGAAGTATAGCCGGTGAAAATTCTCCAAGAAGTTCATCCTTGCAAATCGCATCAAATGCCCGTGTCGGATCAAGTTCGAGCTCTGCGTACCATTCATCGGTAAACTTAGTTATTGCGGCGAGATGCTTACGAGCACCTTTCAATTCTGCACCCACGTCATAGGAGAACGACCTCTTACCGCCGCCGGAAGTAGTTACCTGATTGTTATTAAGAACGTTAACTATTCCTGTACTGCCTTCCTTTGTCTCTGCAAAATAATCGAACAATGTGAATTCTCTTTGTTCCGCCATAATTGTATAACCTCCATAGACCCCCGCTTCCAGGCGGGGGATTTTTAGGTCCGCCCCGCCTGGCCGGGAATAACTATGGTATCTAATTAGAAAATCTGACCGTCACCCGAGTAAAATGCTCTTAGATAGGTAGTGTTCTCATTTTCTACATTTACCTCTATTGACGTGAATATAAATTTGCAAAGCAAATACATTCTCAAATTAATGCGATTTATTACTATCGGGAGACCATGCATCTCTTAGTCGCTTCATATATGGTGATTCAAAGTGAATGATCCCATCTAGTTCGGAATCTCCATTTCGAGCTTGAATAGCTCCAAATAACTGATCATTAATGAGATGGTGTATGTCGGTTTTAATGTCCTCCATAACCCCTGTAAGGTTCTCGGCAGCTGCTAGATTTATAAGTCCAGCCAAATGACCGAGTGCAAACTCAATTGAGTATACGCCTTTTTGAATGAGTAACCTTATCTGATCTCTCTCGTTATGAATAAACTGTGAAATGCTCCTTGTATCCAACATATAACCTCCTATGCGTTAACCATGATGATATTTTTTTTCTGCTAATATCCGCTTAATTGCAACTTCATCTTCCTCGTTGAATTGATCAACACCAGTTCCATAAGGATCAAATACTGAATGAAAGGATAGTCCTCGAAACGCACCTGTTACGCCTAACATCATATATATTGCCTCTCTAAAACGCCTGGTAACTGGAAAGCCCTCAATCGTTTCACGTTGAAGTACCATTTGATAGGCTGCGCGGATTTCATTTTCCCGCCATTCAATTTCAAGATCAATCATGCTTTCAAGTAGGTGTGATCGACTATCGATCGTTAAATCACCTATCCCGCTTCCGATTTTCGAGATACCCACTCTCTGGAGTCCTACCATTCCGCCGTAGCGAATGTCTTGTCCAATCGCTTTGAGGATACTGCGGAATCGGTAATACTTTTCATATTCCGGAAAGGAAGAAACTAAGTTACCCATGCTGCGATCATTGGAGATCGTACAAAGATAACACCCCGTTCTCGCGCTTTTTCCACATTGCATCATCGCTTCATTGTCGTTTACGACGGCAGCCCCTAATGGGCATTCACTGCCGGCAGCAGCTCCATAGAAAGCCAACAACTCCGTGTTTCTAGCACCGTACCGGCTCCATGGTGCTCTGTTGAATGCAAGATAGGTCACAACTTCCTGACTGGTCCAGTCACGAATCGGACTTGCCGTTCGAATGGAACCAACTGGATGATGACCATAGAAATCTTCCCCGAAGTATTTCTGCAGGCTTCGCTTGCGGTTACCACTTTCATTGTCCCGACTTCCCATGACCAAACAAGTGTCTTCGATCCCTTCGGCTAAAAAGACTGCTTCCAGAAATTCACGTGCCGGCTCAATTTTTAATCTCCGAACGCAATATTTAAAGGTCACAGATGGAGCCTGATAACCCTTGCCGATTATACATACGAGAAGTGTATTATCTTCTCTTGGCTCAACGATGTGGTATTCCACCCATGGCAGCGCCTCAGCCAGTGCGTTCTTCAGATCATGTATGAGCGATTTCACACCTGGATTTTCAACTAGGGTATCCGCACTAATAACAGTGATCTTCTTCGAAGGATCAGGATATTTAATGGCATGTTCGAGCATTAACTGTGTAACCGTCCGGCTGTCCTTTCCCCCGCTATTGAGTAATCCAATTCTCGTATTCTCATTATAGATTTTCTTAATTCGTTCCCGTGTCGCTTCCAGCAAATCCTCATCTAGCTTTTCCAAAATATCTAATGTCTCACCCTCCGTTACCCTTGTTCGGCCTCTCTTTCCAATATCCAATGTCTCGACGTTAAAATCGAGAAACGGTTGGCACCGATCTTCAGGATAAGCCTGCGGTTCACGGTTTGCTCCATAAGGAGGTATCACGTTCTGCATATATACCTCAATATGCAACGAGCAAGTATTATGAAGACAATACATTTGGAATTTATGTTTCGGACTTTGATAATGCCAATCTTCTCCATCGTCAACAATTGCATCGATCATGGCTTGTACAGGAATGTACAACTCAAAGCCGCTTTTCTCTAGAAATGAAAAAAGCGAGCCCGCTTGGGAATCGCGCTCAAAGATCAATTCCCAACTCAAACCGCTATTTGCTGGTATACAATCTTGTTGAGGCTGGTCTTTAATAAAATGGTGCAAAACATAAAAGGTCTCCTGAAAAAAAACAGCAGTCCAATCACGTACTGTACCATGAAATAGGAAGCCAGCATTCTCTAAATAATCCCAAACATCTGTCGTTAGATTGTTATAATCCTTTAGCCGTTTATCAACTGCCACCTTTTGCTTTTGATCAACGAACATATACTTTTCCATTCCAATCTCCTCCTTGATAATGGACATAAAAAAAAGAAGGTATGAAAAAAAGCATACGGATCCCGTCTGCTTCTACATACCTTCTTTTGATGGCCCTTATATATATGCTATAAAATAGCTACCCTTCTTTGCCGAATAAGCGACGGCAGAGAATAGAAAATCGAATTTCATAATAGGTAAATTATACCTTGAGGACTCGTTATGTGACAATAGGAACAAAATGAAATGCCACATAAACGGGAGTCTTTAATATTAAATTTGAGAAATGCCACACGAACGGGAGTAATTTGGGTACTAATGAATCAAGTAGCAGCAGATATCATTAAACTCCCGTCCGCGTGGCAGTCTACTCCCTTTTGTGTGACTATCCACACCCTTCCGCGTGGCAGGCCCACTCCCTCTTTTGTGATGGGATACTCCTTTCCTTGTGGCACAACACTCCCGTCCTTGTGGCACTAGCACTTAATGAGGTTAATAATCATACGGGTTTACGGCTTCCTAAAACAGATTTAAACAATAAAAATACAAAACCAAAAAAAAATAAAACTATATAAATATAAAAAGATGTTTATGGCTTTAATAATTAACAAGGTAGTGTAATATGAAACAGAGTAAATAACACTCCCGTACGTGTGGCAGTACATTTATGAAAAAAAGGATAATGCCCTTACGTGTGGCACTTCTATAATTTCTCAAATTTGAGCCAAAATACGTTCAAATGTCACTTATATTCAGTTTTAACTTAGTTATAACTCCCCTACATGTGGCATTTCTCTGGTTTTTTCTAGAATTTTACTGCCACACGAAAAGGAGTAGAAATCAAACGTAAAGTGCCATATAGTTTTATATAAATCTATTATTAAGAGAGTGGAGGCAGCCTTATGGATCAATTACAAATTGAATTAGATTTTGAAACCGATCGCATTGCCGACCACTATATCGTAACGGAATCCAACGCACTTATTGAAGCACGTACTAATCTTGATCTTTATGAAGAACGCTTAATATACATATTAGCTTCACGTATCAATCCAGAAGACACACATTTCCGTACTTGTTTTTTTAGTGTAAAAAAGATTGCAGAGAAATTGGATCTAACTGAAAAGAACTTTTACAAACGAGTTCGAGAAATAATTGATCGGCTGCAGCATAAACAAGTCATCATTGAAGACCAAGCCAGTAATTCAACACTCAAAGCAAACTGGCTTTCAGCTTCACGTTACTATCACGGAAAAGGGATCATTGAGTTAGAATTTTCACAGCTACTTGGACCTTACCTCCTTCAGCTAAAAAATAATTTTACGAACTATAAATTATGGAACGTATTGTATTTAAAAAGTTTTTATTCTTCCAAACTGTATAAGCTTCTCAAGCAGTATCTCCCATTAGGTAAAAGGAAATTTTCTACGCTTGCTGAGTTGAAAGATAAATTAGAAATTGAAGACGGTAAATACACACTTTACAGTCATTTGAAAAATCGAATACTCCTGAATGCGCAGCGTGAGCTCGAAGAAAAAACCGACATTCGATTCACCATTGAAGAAATAAAAAATGGAAATAAAGTTGTTGGGGTTACCTTTCACATCTTCAAGAACAATCGTGCTCCTCGAATCGGAATAAATGATGCCGAATACATAGATAGCGAAACGGTTTACGATTTGCTAGGGCGCTTTGAAATTAATAAAAAAACTGCAAACGAGCTCCTTTCTAATCATGGAGAAAACCATATACGTGCGAATATTAAATATGTATATGAAAAGAAGCAAAACGCAGAAATAGGCAGCCTATCAGGATACATTATTAAAGCGATAAAAGAAAACTACGCCGCATCTGATAAAGAATATATGCCCGAAGATGAAAAAGATTTGAAAACATCACTTGATCAATTAAACTTACGTATTAGACAAACCGTAACGTTTTACGATCAATGCGTTCGAGAGAAAATTAAAAGTCGGCACGCAGCACAAGAAGAACTCGTTGGGCAAATTGTTCGAGAAATAGAATCAACGAGTCACCAACGTCTAACTAAAAATATGCGCCCTTTAACGGAAGAAGATTTAGAACATCCTCACGCTCGAGAAGCATTCCTCTTACATATGTAAAAAAACTCCGTGGGCTAATACCCCCGGAGTTTTTTTTCGTCAATAGTTTCATAATTACTAAATAACAAATCCTATTTGACCAGATTGATCAAGAGATAACTTTAGATTGTCACTTTTTTCCACCCTTTGTGTTGAACTTTCTGAGGCATGCCTCCTGAAGAACACAGAGGCAATTTCATTGGCAAAACTTTTTATTACTCTTCCACAAACACTTTGACCTATCATTTCATAGATTCGATAAATGGGAATATGAGAAGGAAATTCAAACCAATCAGGTATCGAAAAAATACGACGTAACTCGCTTACTGTAAGAAAGCGCCAACTCTTTCGATCCTTGCTAAGCACATAAGAATTGCTCGCTGATTGCGATCGATATCGTCGTGGTATGCACTGTAATTCAGTAGCCTCTTCAGTCACAAACGTCTTCTCGATATTCCTCTCTGACCATGAATTATTTTTTTCTGCCTTAGACTTAAAACTATTCATCCATTTATCAAGTGATTTCCACACGTGAACAGTTGATGCCGGGTCTAAGAATTCCTTTAGACGCTTATGACGTACTGCTGGTGGCTTTGGAATTCGAAAGAGATCAAAGTCTTCCTTGTCCCTAAAAGATACCGCATATGAACGATCTCGACGTGCTATGCTGCCGAACGCATGACTCTCTAACCGGATAGGACCGACATGATAAGGGAAGTCATGAGACAGTAGTTGTTGCAGATCATTATAGGTCGACGATTGGTAGAACTGCGGAACATTTTCATAAAAAATAACACGCGGTTCTGCAGCTTTTAAAATTTTATATGTCCCGAGAATTAAATTGTCAAAATACCCTTGGTCCAAATCACCAAGCGACGAAAATTCTGAACAATCTAAAGTGACAAAAGCCACATCTCCTTTTGCAACTAAATTAACATCGCGTAAATCAGAATTAACCAAGAAGCTGTATGGAAGATTATGTTTCAATACGCTTGCACTGTCTTCCTCGATCTCAACCTCCATTGTTGCTGTATAGAAGGATGTATCAACAAATAGCGATGAACCAAGTCCGCTCCCCGCACATATTGAAATAAGGCGGAGTCTTTCATCTGCAGGAGATTCAAAAGTTTCTGATTCGAATAGTCGAAAACGAAGCGGGCGAACAATCACTTGTCCAAAGTCACCATTTCGATAGACACTGATTTCAATCTTATCCTGGATACATAGCACCGTAGAGAATTTTTCTCCACTTGCATCAACTAAGGGACGCGGCTGCCCGCTCACTCTATTAACTCTTGAGGAGACACTCACTTCGTGAACATTACCAGCATGAGTATAGGGACTATTCTGCAGCGTGATCGTCTTTTCATCTTCATCTACATGAATATAAAGAGTGACACCAGGTTTGAAATTAGCCGTCTCGTTAACAATATGCTGAAGCCATAATCGAGGTTTACCCCGTTTACTACTAACTGTATAAACCTTCTGTAAGATAAGCTTATTCTTCATATTTGGTTATCCCTAGTACGGTGGGGAAATCCCCCGCTGTACTAGGGACTTCCTCCTTCCGATATTAAGAATTTATATTTCCTTTATATAAATCATTACAGGAGCAGCTGATCTTGATGAGATGATTCGCTGATGTTTATAAACCATTTCCCGCGCTGCAGGTGGTTAATATTTAATTCGCACCAATAGTTACATTCTACGTTCTTTTCTCTGTATTAATTTTGCCCCATTGTAAGTCTTTGAAAGAAAGGCAATTCTAACGGATTTATTACCCCATCTAAGCATTCAGAATCATAATGATATTTTCCGTCGTACAACCACACATGGTAACAAACCAAACTTTTAGGTTCGAATTTTTCTACTTTTTTTCGATATTCTTGAAAATATTTAAAAGGTACACCAAGAGAAGACATAGAATCTTCTCGCCAATCTTTTATACATTCACAGTCTCCAGTGTAATCGCTAAGGCTAACATTAGAGGATATAAAATCAAATGTACAAAAGGTTTCATGCGAACTTAATCCTTCAGAAGTATATGACGAATTCAGATATTCAGCAAAATCTTCACAGCATCCTCTGTTAATTGACTTCGGAGTTAATGGTGAGAACTCTATATACGACTGTAGTGCTTTCTCTGCTACTTCTTTATGTTTTTTTGATAGTATGAATGGCTGTACAGGCTTCATCTTAAGCATAATATCTCGCTCTAATTGACCAAGCGTTTTTACCGAACGCACAAGTATATCTAGAACCGAAACTCCTCGAGCATTACTTCGATCTTTCTCAAACTCTCTTAATGCCCAAAGAAGTGTGACATTATCACGGTTCATTCGATCGACAATATATCCACACAGTTCGGCATAGTCAAGATCTACGGACCATTCACTTTTAGGCAGAATAGATACCATGCAGCGAAGAGTGGTACCGTATTTCGAGTCCCACTCCCGTAAGTTGCCCGTCATTTCCGCCTCTTCAATACCAACACCAATCACTTCTACCAGATCACTAACCTGGTAAACATCAAGGTCTTGATAATCCACTAAATGTTTAATTAAAAATTCCGATTCATTCTCCGGAATGCCATATTTAATCCCGATATTCCGTAGAAGACCTAGAAGTTCGATTTTAAATACTACTATTCTTAATTCAGCATTTTGTGACTGTCCACCATTCGCTTCATCTTGTGAGGTGAAGGTAAATGACAACGTATCTGTTCCCCTTTTGATGTAAGCTTCCGCGAAGGAAAATTCATCTGAATACGGGCCGATTACCTTGTAAGAAACTCCTTCCTTTAAATCCGCGAAATGAAGGTCTGTGCTCGGAATAAAACCTGTACCTTCGCAAAGATTACATCCAACACCAGTGCACTGACATACAATTGAAAATTTCATTTTAATTACCCCTAAATTACTCCCCGCTGCACCGAGGAGTGAAGATTGTCCCCGAGTGCAGAGGGTAAAGACTTAAAATATAAAGGTCCCGTTATCCTTTGATCGTTCTTCTATTAATAGATGAACTTATATTCGATGAGTTACTCCGCATATCCTGGATAATAGCCTCCAAAACGGCTGTCAGTTAATTATCGTTACCGTAGTAATCTCTCATAAACTGTTCTTCTTTCTCGAATTTCTTTATATTTTCTATTTCGATTCCAACAATGACTTTGGTTATTACAATTGCACATCGTTCTACCGGATCGGTATCCCGCTCCCTCTGGGAGAGAACAACATAAGGTATATCGAATCCGTGCTCGAAGAGAATCATATTCTGAGCCAATTGCTCAACTGTGACACCGGCAGCCTGCAGTTGGTCATCAGCAACGCGAATGCGGAGAGTTACCTCAATCTCTTGTGCCATTTGAATCCATCTCCTCTGCCTGTTGATATAAGACGCACAGTCCCTTTTCAATTAAAAAGACTGTATCTGGTGTCATACCATGAAAATGTATGGCCATCTCAACAATCTGTTCTTTGATACGTTGGAACTTAAAGTCGTTTGGATGACGTAAATGATCCTCGATAGCTTGAAGTAAAGTCGGCCCAAACTCGTTTGTGCCTAATAGCTTTGCATCAAATCCTTGAGGAAAAGTAAAATACTTGCGTCCAGGCTGAACAACTTTGTTATATTCTTTAATGAGCTGCTCTGCAGTATCCGCTGGCCGAGAGCGGTAACACCAATAAGATCCATTCTCAAGCCGGCACCAAATCGTTTTGTATTCCATCATTGTATTTGGCACGACTGCATACAGGCTTTCTGACTCTATTAACATACTATTCATATCAATCACTCCATTAGCTCCCGCTGCACCGGGAGCTTTTTTGTTTAGGCTCCCATGCAGGGGAATGTCTGCTAATATAAATGAGATAACTAGTTCAATAATCAACATCTAATTTCATCTTATAAAATACCGCCTGCGTCAGAAGGCAAACGCAAATTGATCAGTCGTTATTTTACCTTTTCGACTCGGTATGGCGGGTACAAGTTGAATTGGAACCTCCATCTTGTCATAACCGGTTACATCACCAGGACTGGCATACCAGGGGGCATAGAAGTACATTTGGATTTTGCAGAGCTTCACTGCGATTCCAGATATATCCTGAGCATATCCGCGAAGGAAGTAGTTTGAAGCTGGTAAAAGCATCGCACCAGTTCCAACACAGGGATCCATGACCGCTTGTCGTTTTTTCTCCTCTGGGTCTCCATCGCCATGTGTCATTTCAACCATCATACGAGTAATTGGAAATGGAGTAGGAAAGTAACCAAGCCCCGACTTATATCCCTTTCCGGTCTCGTCACACAAAACTTGTGAAAGATAATCTGTTGGATTATCCAGGACAAGAAATAGATCAAATTCACGATAGAAGTGTTCATTTAGTTTCGCAGATATACGCGGCTTCTCATCCGTACTGGCCAGGCCCCATAGGAGCCAATCCGAAAAATGATCGATAGTCGCTTCATGATGAGATAAGCAACTTGTGAACATGTTCTTAGTCGCGAGCGTCCTTGCCGATCCGAGATCGGCCCACTCAATTTGTGGAATAGGTCCACTCCCGGTTATCGTGCCCTTCTGCCTAATCTCCAACCAATAATCCCAGCGCCCCCATAAGAGAGCATCATAAGTAAATAGAAAGGGCAATAGCCACCCTCTTTTATCGAATACTTCTAAATGGCTTTTGGGCATCCCACCAATTGCCCGGGCATATCCTGATACTTCATGTGGCAGCCGTGCAAGTCTCTCTGGTGTGAAGCGGGATACTCGATACAAGTGATCTTTGTTTTTCTCCTTAGTCACTAATTAACAACCTTCCAATCCCTCCCCCTCTGCACAGGGAGGTCGATATTCCCCCGTGCAGAGGGTAAAACTATTCAATTAACATGGACGA
Organism: Paenibacillus sp. 2TAB26; assembly: GCF_052115145.1. Classification (NCBI taxonomy): domain Bacteria; kingdom Bacillati; phylum Bacillota; class Bacilli; order Caryophanales; family Paenibacillaceae; genus Paenibacillus; species Paenibacillus sp. 2TAB26. The sequence goes on along the minus strand of NZ_JBFRGC010000011.1, from coordinate 199,074 downwards.
ATTGATAGGGGGCGAGCATTAAGCCCGCTATTTGCAGCGAGCTGATAGGCATCAACGATTCCTTTAGATGGAATCAAAAGGTCTTTCATCGCCTGGTTCCTATAATCGAACATGGCTACCCGATGATACCGGAGCTGGGTACCGGTTAACAATTCATAACGATTTTTTACATGCTGTAACAGCAAAAAATAATTATTTTTTGAGTTCTCTTCGCTCTCCAAGTAATGAGAGATGCTATAACTCAAGATACGTATTCCTAACACTTCCGGATCTAATCCATCTCTATCCAAGTAATCACAGTTATCGCAGCTCTCGCTTCGATTGATGCGGTTAGAAATACAGGCTATTGAGTTGATAACCCTTTTCTTTACATAGGAAGCCATTGTGTAAAAATACTTTAGCGTAAACGTTGTCTTTGTCATGGTTCATGATTCCCTTCAGCGAAATATGATGTTGGCTTGGCTATAAATTTCATGATGTAGCTTCTCAATTTCTTCCTGAGTATTCTGTACATAGTCGATATCACTCTCGTGGATCGTTGACCCGTTTGTCAGATTTAATTCATGGATTGAGAATAATACCTCGTTGTAATTAGCTGCCGTTACAAGGAAGAAGAACTGATTATTTATTCTTTTCCAAGGAGTAGTTAAACTACTCAGTTGCCTTTCAATCTCTTCAGGTGACAAAAACCATGCCTTTACGTATAGGTTTTTTGTGTTCTCAACTTCCATAAATGAATATCCTCCTTGTTTGGAAACGAAAAAAAGAACGCAAAAAAGACATACGGTCTCCGTATGCCAATGCGCTCCAATATTCGTACCTTTGTAAAATCGCTGAAAAGCGTCTCCTTCCCTGCTCGAATAAGTAACGGCAAGGAAAATTTTTCGTCATTCGTAATGTATTCTATTATACACCAGCGGGTAAACCCAGTAAATAAGTGGTCTGCGATAACGGGAATTACTTTCTGGCGAATGGATTGAATTCTGCTCTTCTTAATTTTCTTTGGACATGAAACAAGAATCGATATTTGACAATGTGTGAAGGGGGAATTCTCTGAGTGTTGATTTGAGAAGGAAGGAGCAGAATAAGAGGATCTTCTCTGCTCCTTGTAGCTTGTTCGATTTAGTGGTTTACGCTTCCTTTAGTAGCCTTCTAGTGCGAGCAAGAGCTCTCGGATGGCGTCGTKTTTKTTTTTTATTTTTAGGTTGATATCCTTGCTGTTCCTTTCGGATACAATTCGCCAGATCTATTAAATGTAGCGTCATCCGCTGATAATCAAATTGCTCAGTCAAGTATTCGCTCCAATAATTTTCATTATGCACCGTTTCATTTCTTATTTTCCGGATGGACCATTCAAATTCCTTTTCTTTATTATTCAATTGTATCGTGAATTTAATGTCTTCCAAAATTGCTTTCTTAGTGGTTTCTGATAAGAAGTAGACTTTTTCCACACAGCTTTCAAGTTGGTAGTTGTATTGCTCTGGTTTTTTATGCCGAAATTTCTTTCGATATAGCCGCTTTGCTTCTACGATAATAGGGAATAGCAGAAGGCGATATGCTCCGTGAAATGCCAACCAATAATCCTGATTTAAATATGCATTCAACGTTTGTTCTTCAATCGATTTATTCTTTTTGCCGGAGACTTCTCTTACGTTTCTCAATTCATCGCGCCGGGTTTCTAAGGCACACTCCATAGCTACCAAGTTGAGGTCTTCTAATTTCTTTGCCAAAATACAGGTCCCCTTTCGGATTAAGAGCATAGAGTCAATCGAATCCGTCTCCTCATCGTCTTCTAAGAGGTCACCGGTTGTCTCCTCGATACTAGAAAAACAGTAGAATGGCTCGACGAGGAGGACGATATACTTCGTATAGTTGTTTCGACGAACATCGCCCATCGATTAAAGTTTGTAACCGGCGTAACAAGAACTTATGAAGTAGGATCGACAAAGCCGTACATAAGCTCCTAATCTCGGCAGGTCAATCTTTCGCTTCTTCTGAACCTTCAATACACGTTCTGCTCGCTTGAGCCATTTTCAAAGCTCCGTTTCTGCTGCTTGGTAGTAGCCGGCGGCTCACTCTTAGACCTCGATGGATTCCGGCATGGCCACTTCAATCGCATCCAGCAGTTTTCCTGTTAAATTCCCCATTTCGTCCTTGAAGAAACGGTCAATTCGGTTTCCCTGCAGTTAGGTACCTTCATCCGTGATGACGGATGCATGGAAGAATGAGTTTGGACGACTTTGTTTTCTATCCCCATCTGGTTCCACGATTCTCAAATCTGTACCCGTCACGCCTGCCCTTACGTCCAGGAGCTTTCTGATACAGTTCAAATGAGCCTTCCTCAAAGCGAAATCTTAGACATTCGGCTTTGATCTCGATTCGCCCCTCCCCTTGATTGAAGATGTTTCTGGCATAGTGAATCCCGCATGTAGCATCATTCTCCGGTCACTCTCCATCTCAGCCGTCCGGAATGAGAGGATCGACACCGACTTGACTTCCCGATTGAAAGCATACTGCATCGTGATTTCCTCACCCATAGCGTAAAATAGGACCTTTCGTTCGTCGACCGTTCTTGTGTCATCATTCCTATCGTCTTCCTGGAAGGCCAGGATATGTCGCACGATAATGTGAATGAGCATCTCTGCGTCTTTCGGGTCCTCGAAATACTGGAATAGGCATTGAGCCTGTGGCAGCCATTCCACGATAAAACCTGTGCTGTCCGCAACCTCCGAGCGTAGCCGCTCCGTATGGAAAGACAGCGGCTGCAAGGTCACAACGATCTGCGAACCCAGAACCCGATTGGAGGCATATACAGCTGTGAGAGTCGGAAGCTTCGCTAGGACCACAAAAACTTCGTTGACCAGCTTCTCGATATCAAGCTGTACGATATAATCCTCCAGCGTACCCTGATTAGCGCAGCGGCGTCTCAGTACCTTGAGAATCCAGACCAACCTGCAGGCTTCCTCCACGTGTTTCCCATTGGTCAGCTTTCTCAAAACGGCCATCAGCGGTTGCCCTTTGCTGTTCCACCCATAGTAAGGATTGCGGTACTCAAACTCGTCATCCGCTATTTTCAAGCGAGCACTCATGAGAATCTCTTGCAGACAGCTCACGATAAAAAGCGGATTCAAATCGTGTTCCGCAGCGGCGCCTTGCTGTTTCACCTGTTCAAACAGTGGCTCGATATGCACGGACAGTCGGATCAGCTCACTGCGCTCTTCTCCGGTGGTGTCTACACGCCCAAAGACCGCTGCCGCAACCTTATCAATTGATTTTGCAACATAAGCCTTGGGGTCTTTAACGATAAGTGGCGGGAGCTCGAGAGGCTCTATGTTTGCTTGGAGCATCCCCATCGTTTGGCTGCTTTGCAACAGGAATGCAATTGCCCTGCTCAAATCGTCGGTCTTCGCCAGCTGCTTCATCTGCGACACCCGAAGGTAGAACGATTCCATAACCTTCGCATTCCCGACTCCCACAAGCGGCGGAAATGCGGTCAATTCGCGGGCCAGTCCGTCCCGAATCCTTTTCAATTCCTGTAAACGAACCTCCCGATCGAGCTTCCGGTTTGAGGCAATGATTGCAACTCGCCTAAGCTTCTCATGCCACAACGAAACACTTACATTAAGCGTTGTCTCCACATCCTGGGGGAACACGTCGCCTACCTCCCGGCGAAGCTGCAATTGCAGTTCGGTGACGATACTCCCGTTTGCGCTGTCTTCCCCTATAGAGCGTTTGTCGACGTTTTCGAGACTGGTTTTGGACAGCAGATCTGTAATTCTCACTTTGCCCGAATACGACTTTTCGAACTGATACAGCAGCTTGAGCAGTTTTAATTTCTCGAATTGCTGCTCCTCGCCATAGGTATCCAAATCCAAATAAAGCCGCTTCTTGAGCAGAGGGCGTAGCCCACTAGGACTGCCGACAAGCTTCTGCCTGATGTTAATGGGAGTCTCATTCTTGGACCGTTCCGGGCTTTCCACTTCGGCTTCTCCTTGAATCTCTTTAATGAGCTCTTCCATCGTCAGTGATCCACCATCATACGGTACGCCTATATCGAAGCGCACCAGCTTCTTATCGGAAATGATCATGTTCAATCCCCTCCTTTTTTCTACCAACTGTAACTGATTGATCATATCGCTTATTATAGCCCAACCTGGTTCGGACGCTTAGCATAAAAAAGTCGAAAAACCAAAAAGGAAGTGAGCCCTCACGGCCTTGAAAGGCAGCGCGTTCATCGGCCGGTGCAGCATGACATACTCCTAGCCGACGAGCCAGTAACTACCCGGCGTGAAAGTCTGGCCCAGATTATCGCCGGTTGCATATCTCAGGGAGCTCGAGTACGGGTAGTGTTTTTTGCTTTCCTTCTCTTTTGCAACTACTTTATTTTCTCTACAACTTTATTTTCTTCTTACAATTAGACTGCATCGCTCGCAGCACATCCTTAGAAGAGATAATCCTCTCCCAGTTAAAGTGAGTAAATTATGGTAAAATAAGAGTATTAGAAATTCGTCAGTTCATGACGAATCTATGATAACGAACTCATGGATATGATGAGAAGATAAGGGGTCTTCAAAATGAACATTTTAAAAGAGCAACAAGTCCACGACAACCTGCAAAACCAGAACAAAACGGAATTATGGGACGAATATCGTCAGCTCACCGAAGGACTTATCCGCAATCTCGATGGTAAGCGTTCCATCTTAGGCGGACGAGCCTTGTTGCTTGGCGCCGGCAACGGCAACGATCTTCCCCTCGAATTCTTGGAAAAAGGATTTGAAGAGATTGTGCTTGTAGATATTGATCAATCCGCGCTGGACAGGCTACTTACGAAAGTTAGCGATCCTAATAAGTTCAAAACCGTCATTGCCGATCTATCGGGCGTCAGCGATCAACTGCCCTCTTCTCTTTCAGACAAGTCCGAAGCCGAACTCATTCATCTCATGGAAGGCTTGACCTATAATCCAACATGGGCAACCTCAATTCAAGGCCAATTCGACTTCATCATGACCTGCCATATCACAACCCAATTGGTCGCTCCAGTCTTCATGAACCAAGTGTCGTTTCTGCCTTCGCAGTTCGGTGCATTCAATGTTAACCTAAACAAACTGGCAAATCTCGTTGTGGAAGGACTCATAGAGGCAATCCAGTCGCTTCTCTCGGTTAAAGGCGTCTTGTTGCATTCGACGGACACATTCGAACTGGGATTTGACGGAAACGGAAACCCACTGCGCCCACATACAGCCGAAATCATTAAAGCGGTCCAGGGTGATTTGAGTAAGCTCTATACGATCGTTCCTCTGCTCGGACAATTAGCAGAGAAAAGCAACCACATTACCGGTAGTACGGCTCCTCTAGAGGTGTTCGAAAAGCTCTATGATAGACTGACAACGTTCGTCAATGCTTGGCATTTCGAAGACAGTCCACATTTCCAGAAATATTATATCGTCTTCGGATATGCCCTCACCAAGAAAGCATAAAGGCATCGTTTCACAAGCGGCAGTCTAAGACGTTATCAATCTAGTCTTGGTCCGCCGCTGCTTCTTATATTGGATCAGTCTAAAACTCTTTTTCATTTGAATTTTTCATTTTGATATATTGCGGTAACCCGATGTCGCTTTAAAATACTACTCACTGTTACGCTAACCTGCCAGTTAGCGTAATGAAAAAATGAAGCAGCTGCTGACTGCAACTGCTCCATGGTGTGTTTAACTAACGTGTCCCGTTAGCGGAACAACTAACTTTTGGATTATTAATTATTAATTAATCATTTCTTTTAAAAATGGAATAAGAAAAATAAATCACTCCACCAACACCTAAAATCATTGATATACCAAACAATATCCATACTATTTCCATGGTGATTGTTAAACAATTGTTTCCTTAACAAATTCGTCTGACGTCGCTATTGGCTTACAGGTATTTCAATCGTGGATTTGTCAGGGTTTAATACAAATTCCCACACTTTCCCGTCATCTCCCTTGTAGAAGAATGAATACATAATAGCTTTTTCCTTTTGGAAGTTAATAAACAACTGGTTTACAACATTCCCATCAATTATATCTTCGTGGGCAACCGCTTCTAATCTTCGTTCATAGTGTGCGCCTTCTTTATTGGTAGTATCATAAAGCCAAAGTTTTCCTCCATCTGCTTCACCAGAGATGTAATTTTTTCCAAATGCTAGTTCTACTTCAGACATCGAAAGACCAATTTCTGCTTTTTCCTTGATAAAATCTATATCTAATGTTTTGGATGATTCACCTGCGCAGCTTGAAAATACAATAATTACAACAAAGCCGAGACAAGTAGTTAACAACTTTTTCATTTCAATTCCTCCCTTTTGTTGTACCATAAGCCAGTAATAAATCCAGAGGTTCCAAATAGTACTGCGATAATATTAAAGATTATATCCCTCTTTTGTGTAGTTGTTTAGTTCTAACATTTATAGTACTCCCTTCGATATCGGTAATTGTTAGAGCCCAGAAAAAACAGCCGATTGCCACCACTCAATCCTCCCGTTAGTTCAACACCTAACAGTACAACTGTACAATAACTTTTTGTGAAGATGTAAAAAGAGCTGCCGCAGCAGCTCCTTCTTCGTTTGTATAGGGTCCTTCATTGAACTAACGTTTCCCGTTAGCTCAATTTCAAACAGTATATGGGTTCATCATGGAAGCCTTTTTCAATTTCACCTGCTCATTTTGTTCGCTCTACAAAATACAGAAAAAATTCCATATCTATATTCCTAAAATTCTTAGTATCTTTATCAATAATATTCATACCGTTTCGAACAGCAACTTTTTGAGCGGCTACATTTGTGTCCCTAATAATAGAATAAACCCTATTTGCATTAAGAACTGAGAAAGCATATTCCTTGCAAGCAATTGCCGCTTCTGTTGCGTAACCTTTGTGCCAATACGCTTTTTGAAACAAAAACCCTATTTCCAAAATTTCTTTTTCTCTCCAGCCTTGCATTGTCAAGCCACATTGACCAATCATTTCGTTTGTTTCTTTTAATACAACAGCCCAAAGTCCAAAACCATACTCTTCATATCTTTTAAGATGTCTGTTAAGCCAATTTTGTGCTTCTTCTAAGTTGAATGCACTTTCATAAGCAGCACGCATTACTTCCTCATCACACAATATTCCGCACAATGCATCATAATCGGACTGCACCATTTCTCTAATTATAAGACGTTTTGTTTCTATCAAAAATCTCCCACCTTTCTATTATATTAATAACCTTTCAAAATTTTTCTTATAGGATCCTTAATTATGGCATAATCTGTAATATTTGAACAAGAGAATAATTAATTTTTATTGAACTATCCTGCCCGTTAGCGTAATGAAAAAAAGGAGCAGTTGCCTATGCAAATGCTCCTTTTTGTGTTCAACTATCGTTCTCCGTTAGTGATAAATTATTATACTTTTTCACCATACAAATTTTATAGTCGATATGACAATTAATTTCAGTTATTTCATGTACAGATACCCATTTGAAAATTGAAATAAAGCGTCCAACGAGGAAAATGTCTGTTCTTTCGTTCATTTATATTAGTCTTACTCGCCTACCATGCCGTCACCATCACGATCATCCATATATTTGTACAGCCAATGATCACTCGTTATTGGCATACTATAACCTGCCGCTTTTGCTTCTTTAATCGTTACTTTTCCATTTCCATTTGTATCAACCTTTGCAAGATCGCCCTTTGTGTTTGTACTATTAGGTTTAGAAGTTACATCGCCTGTCAAACCAAGCGATGCGTTTACCTCGTCAGGGTTCACGTTATCAAATTTATCAACAATCACTTTACCTTTTAACGTATAAGTGTACTGATAACTTGAAGGAATTTGTGTTTTGGTGTTCGGATAGGTGATAATCGCTTCGAAATTCGTTGCTCCGCCTGCTTTGCGTATCGTATCTTCCATATACGCTTGATCACCATGCCTGTTTAGCGTGCTATCTTGCGGGGTAATATTATATGCATTTGATACCCCTCCGAGTGAATCAGCAATGATATGTCCTTCATCCAATACGTCACTTTCGACACCAGGAACCTTTGCCTCATCAGGGTAGTATCTGCCAGACGATAATACAGGTTCTTTACTGTCGTCTTGTAGAATAATTTCAGTAGCACTGACTCGCACTAATTGCCCATATTCATTAGTAAATGCCCAATATTCACGGTCTCCGTAACCAATGTCAACAACAACTTTAGGTTCACGATGCCCAGACAAATCACCACCATCAACCTCAATAAGCTTGTATCCTGAAAACAATTCATTACTTGGTTTGGTACTTTCAAACAACTTTGCCGTTTTCAATACTTTCTTGTAATCACCTAAATAATCATATTTCGACTTGTCGTTGCTGTCGTAAGTGCAGGAAATCATTACTACTTTCCCAGCATCTATGTTATAGGCAAATGAATAACTCGTAGTAGAAATCACCCCAACACCTTCTGTGTCAGGGCTGGTATATGTGATAGTCCAACCAGGTAAACCCGCAATTGTTGTTTTCTCTGATTTTTGTATATCTGAGTTGGCAATTTTCCCTGCTTCCAAGGTACTCTTAACAATAGAAGGTATACTACTATTAAAATCTTCTTGTGTCCCTGAAAAATCTTTAATCTGAAATAATATAGACGCATAATAATCTTTTTCTTCAGGATAATAGTGCATCAAATTTTCCGTTGAACCTTTGTCTAACACATCGAAATAAGATGGAAAGGAAAAATCAATTCCGCTCCAAGTAATCGTTTTGTTAGATTTTGTGTCGAATCCACTTAGATTTCTACCACTTGATACTCCGCTTGCCTCCGTGACTTCAGAAGCGGATGCATTATTTTCTGCTTTTGTGCTTATGCTTGAACTTGACGGTGTTTTTGCTTTATCTTCATGCCCATTCGAATCTATAGAACATCCCACTAATGTAAAAATAAAACACGCAATAAAAAAAATGTTGATTATTTTTTTCACTTCGTTCCTCCTCGACTTATTTCTTTCCTTTTCTCTAAACCTCATAGAAAACTCCATAACCATAGAATTTACGTAGAATCTGATCCACCAGCTGCAATTTCCCTAAGTCTTTTTTTTTATTTAGCAGTTGTTTTTCATCCATAACACCTATAATACAAACTATTATCCTTATTTTATCATATAGTCTTATTGAACTAAACTGCCGTTAGCTTAATGAAGCGGCGGCAGTCTAATGCTTTATTTTCTCAGTCTACAACTTTATTTTCCGAGTCTAACACTTTATTTTTCAGTCTAATACTTTATTTTCTTTGGACACCTCGCATGCAGGAGCGGGGCCGACAGCTGGATCGTGATATAAAAGCCGGAGTACGATCGGGTGTACGTGGAGCGCTTTGCCGGGATATATTTCCCTATCCGGCTGATGTGGACGGCGAACATGTCACTCTCTAAGTACCACCTCGAGCGCCCCCCTGCGTCAACAGTGGCGAAGTTTGTGAAACAGCGTGACAGTGTAGTGGCATGCACTGGCTGTTCCACACGATGTTCCTCTTGCTGTTTGGAGAACCCTGCGCCTCGGAATACGTAAACATGTCCTTGCTGTACCGCTTGGTGGCCTCGTTCATGCTGGAAGTCCCGGTATGGCATATCGCTCCGGTCCTGCCCAAAATTCGATGACGTCTACCTCCTTCCAGCTTCTGTTGCTGTTGGTCGATAGGATACAGTACACGTCGATAGCCATAACGGAGATTGAAGCCTTATTCTACATTCGCCGAGTCAGGGCGGGTAATCGGTTCGCCGGACTGCAACAAGCTTCGGATCTTGGAGAAGTATTGAAAGACAGTTCAGTCAACAAAGTCGGATGGACACTGTTTTATTGTAAAAACTACCAAATATCGATAAAATGAATAATGTAATTGTTGTTGAGGAGGTATAAGAGAACGTGCGTATTCCAGCAGATGAATTTGAGGATTTTATGTTAAACAGGTCTGAAATAGTAATTGATTCTAGCGGTTATCTTGATTTATATCGAATGAGTCCTGAGGTTTCCGCTGACGTTTTGAATTGCCTTTGGCGAATAAATGAACTGCTTTGGTTGCCGAACCAAGTTAAAGAAGAATTTAATAACAGGTATAAGTCTGTTATTGCTGATGAGAAAGACAAACATAAAAATATATTCAAGGATTTAAAAAATTCTATCGATAGCGCAAAAGAAAAGGTTAACACACAGTTACAGAAGTTTTCGAATTACAAGATTAAAGATGCGAAGGAAGTTGCTGAATCAGCGGTTCGTAGGCTTGATGAGATCATTACAGAAATAGAAAGCGCTTCTGTTTCACTTAAAGAACAAAAGCATATAAAGAGAAAACTCCTTGAGTCAGGTCAAGTCGAAAAGCTTGTTGGCGAGTTGTCAAAAAGAGCTTCAGCAGGTACACCGTTTGGATATACCGAATTAATTGCGATTTATACAGAGGCCTACATTCGCATTCAACACGAGATCCCTCCTGGATTTAAGGATACCAGAAAAGATAAAAAGGACGAAAAAGGAACAGCGAAATATGGAGATTTCATTATTTGGAAGGAAATACTTAAACGGACAAAAGAAAAGGACTCATCATTTATATTCGTCACAAGTGATGTGAAGGCTGATTGGTGGGATCTTAGCAAAAATCAGCGAACTCAGCGAGAAGAGCTTGAGGTCGAGTTTAGTGAATACTCTAAGAACCGATTACTTATAATGACATTCGTCGAATTCGCCTCATACCTACTTAAATATTATTCTATTGATATCGAATTAGATGATATTGAAGATAGTGCTGACAATATAATGACTAGATTAGCAAGCCGAGTTGATTTCGAAGAAGTTGTCAATGGGGATGGTACGTTAACTGAATTTTTGAATCATTCGGGAGAGCTTCAACCATATTTAGATGATGTAGTGGTTGATGTGGAGGTCTGGGGAATCGGTTTTCCGGCCATTTCGTCAATTTCAACCAGAATTGAAGGCGATCACGTAACAATGTACGGCTTTTTTGAGATCGACGTAGACGCTACTGTTTATGAAAAGGTCGGAACCGACTTTCAGGTTTCCAAAACGGCCGATATAAATGTGTTTTCAAATATTAGTTTCGAGTTTGATATCGATAGAGAGATGAAACATGTAATTCAAAAATCTGTTACGATAAAGGTTGAGGATTTTTCTGTATTCGATGCGAGAATCCGCAGTGACGAGAAAATTATAGATCAGGACGACGATGATGAATCCCCTTATTTACCGGAGACTACCCACGATCTTCTTTAATACTCGCAACTGCTTTAAACAGACCTCTAACTCTATCTCTATAGAACGAGTATAAATTTCCAACTTACTTCTACATGGAAAAAAAACCTCATTACCATAATTGATGCAATAAAAACTTCCTTTTACATAGAAACTTCTTTTTAAAATTTTAGCCGTGAAAAAAAGATCGCCACAGTTGTAATAACTGAGCGATCATTTTTTTATATTCTGAAATTTAAAAATGGCCTTACTACCTCGTCAGGATCGTAATTCATAAAGAAAAATTCGGTTTCTCTGCGTCGTTCCTGACCCAGTTCTGCTTTCACAACAGCACCGACACGGGCTTCAACCGTCCGTATGTGGAAGTTTTTATAAAGATCAAGTACAAGCGGGTGTCCATAGTAAGTGACTAGGCACTTGCCCTGAATACCGTGTAGTAATTCTGCAAGATCAATATGATCTTTCTTATTAAATCCGCCCAGATAGAAGTGCTCTTTGTCTACATAGGGACTATCAATAAAAAAGAACGTATTTGGTCCATCATATCGTTTGATCACTTCTCTAAAATCTAGGGACTCAATTAAAATAGAACGAAAGCGCTGCTCGAAAGAATCCAGTCGAACAATAGAATTTTGATAATCAATCGCTGAATTTTTCACCTTACCGTAACGAAATCCACTTGGTACACCATTTGCTGGAATGATTCGTTGTCGCAGCAGATAATACCAGCGTGCTGCACGCTCCACAGGGTTCGCAGGAGCCGCGGACTTCAACATCTCATTATAGAGTTGTCTACTCGTTGGGAGAGATCTTAAGGCTTGTAGAAGATCTGTCTTTTGACTTCTTAGCGTCATTAAAAAGTGAATGAGCTCTGAGTCAATATCATTGAAGATTTCTACTGGGCTTTGAGGCTTAGCAACAGATAAGTGAGCACCGCCTCCAAAAGCGTCCACAAAACAATGATGTTTAGGAAAAAGTGGAACAATGTGTTTTGCAAGAAAATGCTTTCCACCGAACCATCTCAGCGGACTGTGGGTTTTAATTACATTTTGAACGGACTCCGTATTCATACCAATCTCTCCATTTCCAAATCGGGTTTAGTCGATTCGGAAAAGGCAGGACTCATGTTGTCCTCTTATACAATCTCGAAAGAACCGTATAAGTGCTACTCTGTCCAGTTGAACGATTGCTCGGAGGGGGCTACAGTGAACCGCAAAACGGAAAATCCCGCTCCTCCGTCGCACCTATAATCAGAGAGTTGGTCGTGGAGCTGCTCTTTTTATGACTTTATACATTTAAACATCCTCCTGCTTACTCTATCAATTACTCATACACTGGCAAATTAGTGATTCTGTGACCGGCGTGATCGAGCATTGCCCATTTATATCCACCAGCTGCAGCGTAAGAGATAATATCAAGAATAGCGGATGGAAAACTCTCTTTATTTAAAATTACATCGTAATCTGAAGGGATTTCGATAAACCAACCCATAATTGCTTTCGATTTATCATAAACTGCAACAGCAAACCGTTTTTCTTTGGCAGCATCAATCCAGGCCTTTGCCTCCTCAGAAATATGTACGGTCGATAGGATCAATACATTAGTGTTATTTTTTTTCATTTGAAATCCTCCTACCACGCCCCTTTCAACAGGGGAGCGTGATTCTAGCTCCCCCTGTCAAGGAATATACTAATTACCTAAAATAATTCATACTATTCAGTCTCGTTCAAAATACCGGCCATCTCGATACTTCTTGCTGGCTGACTTTGAACAACTGACACAAAAATACATCACACCAGTTTTATTAACGCCATCAGGGCTTAAACGATCCGCAACGAAATCTATTTCTTCACTAGGGTTTCCAAAGGATTTCATACATCCACTACAGCTTTCGAAATCAAATTCTTGATTTTCTTCAGCCTCATATTGATTGTATTCTAAGCTGCCATTACTAAAGGAATTTTTGTACTGGGTAGTTAATACAGAATCGCCAATTACATTCGAGGTAAAGACGATTAGTAAAGCATCCGCTTCTTCAAGGCCTTTTCTTACCATGTCGTCAACGACGAATTTCAAGTATTTATCCTTCATAACTAATCGGCGCATGTTCTCTTCTTCGAAAATGGGCTCAACTTCATGGTCAACTATTATCATGCAAAATGCCTCCTTATTCATGCCTCTACTGAATCATTTGAGCAAAGCGACTTGCAAGCGCAGCAGTGATTCATTAATTCTGTTTTCTGCTTGAACAGCGTACTGTCGTTTTAGCAAATAACAGGTGAATTTTGCAATTGACTTGCCAAACATGCTCTTGATTCGTTCATAATCCGTGCTGGCATGAAGGTCAGATAGTGATTTTTGAGCTTGAAGAAATGCCTTAAAATTTCCGTTCTGATCCTCCTGTTCCATCATCGTCTCAAGATCAGTTAGGGCTTTGCTCGCTTCCTTCCGTTTTTGACGGCAATTGCCAAGCAAAGATTTTAATTCACCGATATGATTTTCAATACCATAAAGCTGCGCACGAGAATCATACTCTGTTACGATTTGGCTGGCTTCTTCAGGCGTCCAATCTTTTATGATTGCCGATACATGTCGCTTCTCACGGTTTATCTCTTTTAATTTGCGTTGATTGCGTTCCTCTTCAATCAACGTTTCGTAGGAAGATGCCTTCGCACCAAGAGGCACTCCGGCACCATAGAGTCGATACTGGATTCCGTTTGCTTCTAATAATTCCATAAGCGGATCCGCCACAGTTTTGCCCGCATGGATTTCAACGAATGGAAGCGGGACATATGACAAGACATGAGCTAGAATTTTACTTGCAAAATGACGGCAGGCTTCCTTTCGTGGATGATATTCTTGAACCGGGTATGGTTCTACGATCTCATCAAAGCCGATGATACGCTGCCCGTATTGACTTAAAAAGAAAATATCTTCCCGTGGAAAATCCCGCTCCGTCATATAGTTCATGACTGCATTAACCCATCTACTTCGCTGTCCCTGATAAAACCGGTGAGCTTCCATGGGTTCGTTTTGTCTGGTAGAAGACTCTGTGATAAAAGCAATCCTACGCATGGTAGACACTCCTTCTCATTATATGAATTACCTAATCACACGCGAACATCAACTTCAAAGTGCCATTTACCAAGCTTTGCTTCTTTACCTCCAACCGGTGATACTTCCAGAATACAAGTTGGGACGGTTAGCTGCTTGGTTACCTCATCCTGCCATAGGCGTGAAGGGATCACATGTATACATGAATTGAGCCTCTTAGCCAATTCGTCCGCCTTCTTGCTTGCTTCTCCTGCAGTAAGTGTAAATTCCTCTACAACATCTGGGACGTTCGGTCCTCTGTTATAACCTGCTGTGGCAAGCAACTGTAAGCGAATTAGTTCAGGCGTCTCATTAGTAATACGGAAGCCTGAAACCAATTTGCCAGGAGCCTTTGGCTTGATTTTAACCATTTTTGACTTTGATGCCGCAGTAGCGGGAACCGGTTTTTCTACGCAAATAAATTTATTCCATTCAGTTATGCTGTTGCCCCCGCCGTCGTAGGTGTCATATCCATAGGTTCGGTTCAAACTCTCCTCGAATTGCATACGAGCTGCATATTCATCCATCCCAAAGCCAAAACCCGATCGTCTATCTCTTCCCATTTTTTAATTCCTCCTATTTTGTGTTTGCTTCAAATTACCAATAAATTACGATGCGACTTTTAATGTACGGCATCCGCGCTTAGCAAACCTGAGGCCTATTCCCTTTAGCTTGTAGATGGAGCATCTGAGTTGAGCTGAATGATAGGGTTCATCCCCGGAGAAAAGCAGGCTCATTGGAATATCCACGAACACCAGCTCTTTGCCTTTAGCACGCTTCTGGATTCCACTCTGATCGGAATACCATGAAGGCAGCAATGGCGGACGATTTAGTGACACCCCACGATTGCGAATTGCAAACAATCGTACTTTTTCGCAGCTTAACGTAGCTAAAATAGCAATTATCATTTGCAGCATTACAAATCGCTTTACCTGTAACATTTAAAAATCCCCCCATATGAAATTTAAAATGATATATTTAATCGCCAGTATTTCTTCTGACTGATTGGGTGTTTATCCACCCGTTGTCTGCTATGACTATTCCAACTTCCTCCTAGACTCTTCCCTAACAACTGAAACCCGGCTGCACGTAAAGAAGAGCCTGACTCTTCATCGAGCGTATACGTGATTAGGGAATGGTAACCCATCTCTCTCGCTACGCGTCTTGCAGCAGCATACAGCTTGCTGCAGGAGTGAACATACGCATTGTTGACACAGAGGCGAGTCACTTCAAGCGTATAGCCATTGTCTCGATGCCTGGATACAGGTCTACCCGCAGTAAGAACACCAATCAGTCTTTCACCATTAGTTAGCCCAAGAGCAAACTTCATACCCTGTGGCGCCATATGATGTCGATGATGCTCATTGATAAAGCTGCATGCCTGACGAAAAGATACTGGCGTTAGAAGCGTTTCGAATTTTTCATACTCCGGATAGAAATCGGCCATAAAACGATTCGCCTGCTTACGGCTCAGTGCCGAATCCCAAAGTAATTCGAACCCATTAATATGCAAGTCCCATCGTCGATTATTGAGCTCATCATCAGAATAGATGAGATATTTCTTCATCACCTCATGGACGAAAATCCAATAAAAGCTCACAGGTTTAGGAAAAGACAGTTGTGTATGACTAGCCAATAAGTATTTCATTTTCCAATTCCTCCTCTTTTGGGCACAAAAAAAAGGAGACGCAAAAAAACATACGTGTCCCGTATGTTTAAATGGTCTCCTATTTATCGTGCATATGTTTAATCGCTGTAAAGCGGCTCCTTCCCTGCAAGAACATTTCGAGCTGCAAGGAAAATAATGTTTGTTTCGGAATGGTTATATTAT
The DNA here is from genome assembly GCF_052115145.1 of Paenibacillus sp. 2TAB26. Taxonomy (NCBI): domain Bacteria; kingdom Bacillati; phylum Bacillota; class Bacilli; order Caryophanales; family Paenibacillaceae; genus Paenibacillus; species Paenibacillus sp. 2TAB26. The sequence goes on along the minus strand of NZ_JBFRGC010000011.1, from coordinate 182,893 downwards.
AATATGATACTTACTAATATGTAAACTATAAGAAGAATGTTAAAGCGAGGTAAGTTATAAGTCTTTTATATACTAAAAATACTTAAATCCGTGCGATCCGGCCGAGGAGATGCATACATCTGTTCCGGCATTTACCAATAGGTGTTGAGGATAGGTGGGTCATGATGTTGTTCGCGTGGTAGCGGAACAAGTTGCCGTCCATCGTGTCAGAAGCAATGAGAAAACATACCCGCTCATTGCCGATCACTACGCCCATTTGAGAATTAAAAGCACAGCACTTCGGCCTGGAGATTAGCGAGTGACTCCAGCACTGTGGTTTAAAAATTTAGAAAATCGTCAGCATTTGCAAGCTAACTGCAAATTCGCTAGTCTCCTGACACCTCGGCCGGCGAAGAGATCACGCTGCATCAGCGCATTCGGAAGAACAACTGGGAGTACGTGCTGCAGCTTCGCCGCGAGCTCGGCCCCGGCCGCAGGCGAACCTTAACGTCTGAACTGGCGCTTCGGAAGAATAACTAGGAGCACGAGTCGAAGCTTCACCGCGCGGCTGATCGCGGCGTGTGAATTGATCGCTGAACCAGCGCTTTAGCCGCCGTGACAGTCTATATCATTATTTTTCGAGTCCAACTACTTTATTTTCTTTTTACAATTATCACTTATTTGACTCTTTACTCTTCTTCCAAGTTCGATGATCCATAACTTCATCAAAGGTTAGAGTAAAATCACCATAAGCTCTAACGTTAATTTGAATCCTTCCAATCACTTCTTTTGCAGAGATCATTCCGCTTACTCCGAATTTTTCTAGATATATTTCGATAACGTCATCTTCAGTTAAATTATAATACAAAAGATCCTCAACAATAGGTGACCATATACAGTATCCACCATTAGGCTCTTTTAATATTTGCCATGACATGCAATTGTCCCTCTCAAATATGCTGGTTTTCCTTTAGATTTATCCCCGGAGTATCTTTTAAATTTACAGGCCTGAAAAAGTAGGACCATACTAACTCACCTCGTGAATTTATGAAAATAATGTAGTACCACAATAACGTGTAGGCATTGAATCAAAAAAACCGCCGAGGCCGAGGCCGAAGCGGTTTACCTTTATGCAAATGATGGTTTCTTATCAATTACCTTGCCACTATAGACCTTTACATATTCCTTGTCTGTGCCTTCAACGGATGGACCGGTGAAAACAACTCCAATGCTGGAATCTCGTTTAATTCCTTTACTTGTGGAGATCAATACGTGATTAGCTCGCCCCGTGCGATGGCGGACACGACCAGACCCGATGGTACGAACCGTAGGTTTTCTTCCAATTCTTTTCATTTCGAATCCCCTCCAACCAAAGCTTTAATGGTACCTAGGAGCTCTGCATTAATCCTGATGATCTCTTCAAAGTGTTCATCAGATAAAATTCGATTACCCGAGATGTGAACAGAGAGAACATGCTCCTTATCTAAAGGATAGCACAAGATGTAAACCTCTTCAATTCCCCGACGCAAGAAAAACTCGAATTCTCCTGTATTGAAGGCACCCACAACATAGATTTTTTGATCACCATCTGTTTTTCCATCGTTTTCGTTGAGTTTATATGTTCTTCCCCGTCCTACGTTTCCACCGACCTGCTGGATATTTTCATCATCGCTTTTTTTCCAAATCGCTGCACCAGTTGTAGTAAAGCTATGAGGTGGCAAGAGGGAGTTGCGGATCGCCTCGGAAAAAGCGGTGTACCGCTCCATAGGATTCGTAACGGTTACATTTCTAATGTACTCCCAAAAAAAACGGAGGATGCTCTGCTTACGGTCAATGATGGCCTGCTTCTCGTCTAGTAGTGTTTTCGGGTCCTGAAATAATTGCTGCTGCTCGATGGCTTTCATGATTTCACCGCAAGCAGTATCAACCGCAGCAGCATACTTGCCATCAGCACGTTGTCCGTAACTGAGTAATGTAAGTCCAGCCAAGTCCGACAGCAAATGGAAATCAGAAACATTCGTTCCCTGAATTAAATCGTCTCGCTCCGGAAGATCCCGAGGTATGATGCAGAATACGCGTCGTCTTCCTAATCTCCCCCAAAATAAACCCGCTTCAAAAAGAGTGTTATCTCGTGTTATAAATACGGGCTTTTTCCTTATCATTGCTACATCATCAGCTGCAAATACGAAAATACCGAAATCATTTACACTAAGTTCTTTTTCAAGTGCTTCCATTGTGTAATCATTGGCACCAAAGGTTCCTGCATACCAAGGATTCACTTGAGCCACATATTCAAGTTGGGCGCTCACCGCACGGGCATAATCAATCGCTTCCCGAGAACAGCCGATAAAGACGTTTGGCTTACGATTGGTTGTATTCAAGGTACTGGTCTCCTTTTAGGGTATGATAATTCCCATTGTTTATAAGTATACAGGCCTCCCCCATTACAGGGAAGGTCTGTCCAACTCCATTTTCTTGATCACCTTAATGCTGTGCCAAAAGTTGGCGGTAGCAGATCGAAGTTCATCTGAATGTCCTTATATCGATCCTCCAGAGCTGCAAGAGTCCGAACGTTAAAGCCAAGGGCTTCTTCACTCGTCATCCCCGTTGGAGCCTTCACGTCGCCAACTAAGGAGGTCAACGTACGAAAGATCCTACCGTTCAACCATGAGCTTGCGTCTGCAGAAAACCATGGGTACTGCATCAACAGCCGGGTTGTTCCGAGACCGAGTGCGTGGAAATTTGCACGGTCTCCGAAGCGTCGAAAGATTTCAGCAAACACTTCCGCCCGCTTCCTACGACTGACTAAAACAGAACCCCCTATTGCAATAACATCGTGATCCTCTTCTACCATTTCCTCAAGCACATCTAGAGAACTCTGTACATGAAAGATAGGAACCGGCTTTCGTCCGACAACCCGCTCCAAGTAAAGCGTATTTCTCCGCGTTGTCTCTGGATCTCCGATAATATCTAGTGTTAGGAACTGGTATATAGAATCAGAATGGCGTATACAAAACTCTGCATATGATTCCAAATCAATGGGTTTTATGAATTTCCCCTTCTGCGCTGCTTCTACTATCGTCTTTGCACCAGGATCTAGGATTACGCATTTGTAATCAAAACCGAGTTGCTGAAGATTTAATTTCCAGCTGTCTGTAAGATCTGAACGAAGATTAACGAAATTAAGCAATATGAAGGTTCCTCCATTCTGCTTAACTATGCGAACATCATCCTTCGATTTACTAACGCCACTGAATATATAACGTAGGCCACGCATGCTTAGACGAACCCCACCGGTCTTCGTTTCTGAAACCTTACAAATATCAACCATGATCGTTTTAATCAAACCAGCAAGCGCGCTTGAAAAAGAATTGATCTTGATCAAGGCCTTTAGGGTCGTAACACGACGATAAAAGAGAAAGGCAATCGCACGCCGTAAGCTTGCTCTAGGGATACGATTGGGACGTTTGCTCTTTTCAGTTGTAATGTATATGAAATCGGAAGTAACTTTCTGGATGATATTTGGACGTTTCCCCTTAACCGTAAGAAAGGTATACCCTTCCTTTCCGAACTTACGGAAGAATGCCCGCTCCTTTTGAACTGCTTTCATTGTGAATTGAGGATTCATAGTTCTCCACCATCCCATACATTCAGGTCCCTCATTAATGCGCTCGTGTACCAGGCGGGCGAGCCCGCCATAGTTACAGCGGAGCTTCCCTCCTTAGTTTTGAATATGAAATACATAGTAAATGCTATTTGACGAGCGAGTATGGAAAGGCATGAGCCGTAGTCTGGTCAAACATAGGTTTTCCTGCAGTCTGGCTAGCTGCCCTGCGCTTCTCAATAAGCACTACGACTTCTTGACCACCTCTCTTAGAACAAAGATGGCCCCATTTATGACTTATCTTATATTGCGTCTCCCAATGTTTCTGAATCGCATCCACTTCCCAGATGCCGACCTGTACAGAATGCTCACATTCATATTTCAGGTAACACCAACCACCATTCTCTCTGCCGCCAAAACCTCTAGTTACGGTATAGACATTAACCCATATGCCAAGACCAAACAGACTTGTAAAAATGTGCCAGGGCCATAAAAGAGTATCGATGCAGTTTTGTAAGAGAGTCTTATTCGGTAGAGGGGGATTGTTTAGATCCGGGAAAACAGGCGGCGATGCAGCCTTCACTACTCTAGTAGGTACTGGCTTCATCGCAGCTGCGAGTTGTTCTTCAATTTTCTCTAGGGCCTCAAACAAATCGATCTGTTCAACCTTCTCCATGCGGTCACCCTCCAATCCTAGAGCGGAAGCGGGATTGAATCCTTCCGATGGCATTGAAGGTGCGTACAGCGGTCATACGTATGCCAGCGAGCTTTTCAGCTATCAGATCACGCATGAGTGGTCTGAGATAATCGCGATCGCAAATGACATAGCTGCCGTCGGGGAAGACGACCTTGTTTCGATCTTCTTTCTCGAATACGCTAAATGGCTTATAGGCGACTACAGTACCAACACGGCCGACGAGTGAGTTTGAAGCATGGTTCCACCCGGCCCCCATTTTCACCTGACGACCGGCGGGATAAAGTTGAATGTTATCTGCTTGCTTCATATTGAATTACCTCCGATTTTTTTGATACCAATCCATCATTGATCTCCGAATGCCCCACTTTACTTCTTCGCGATGATGATATACTCCACAGGACGTTTCTCATGTACTTCACGAATATAATCAGCGAATACCCAGCGACCGTTCTTTTTCCAGTAATGTGCTATGTTTCGGAGAATGAGAAAATCCATGATTAGCCGAAGCCCGAAAATATAGCTTCGGCTGCCTGGAAGGATCTTCGCTTTATTCGATCTAGTTGCTGATTGAAATAGAAAAGTTTGCGCAACAAGAATGCAGTCTGGATAGCCACTATCAAACTTCTGGATCGCATCGACAAACACCCGGTGAAATTCGACTTTCCCGAGGTTGTAGAAGCCGAGATACGGAAGAAAGTGAAGGGCGTAGATGCCGTCATTCCGCCTGCTTACGACGAAATAGCGATTCAGGTATCTACCCTTATACCGCGCCCTTAAACATAGGCTTAAGGTCGACAAAGGAAGTAGGATTGCGATGCAAATTGGTATTAGCATGATCGTAAAAACGATCGTTATGAATAGGACCAGAAAATTTTCGAACATTCGTATTACCTCCTTGAAATAGAAAAAGAAGACGGCAATCTATGCGCCATCTCCCTATTTCCTTGACTATTTGCTATGATTTAGCTTCGAATATTTAACCTATCCATCTTGAATTCTAATATAGGAATCAGATTAGACCCTGCTCCTTTAAGCTAGCCCATCTGTTGCCACCAAGACCACCGATAATAATGTGGTCTATTATGGATATACCGATAATTTCTCCCGCTTCAGTGATTCGTTTTGAAATGGCAATGTCCTCCGGAGAGGCGGTCGTATCACCACTGGGATGGTTATGGCAGACTATGATGGATGCTGCACCTTGTCGAATGGCTGCTTTGAACAGCTCTCTGGGATGAACAAGGCTAGCGTTTAGATGTCCGATTGAAACCACTTCTCGTCCAATGACCATGTTCTTCGTATTTAAGAATAGTGCAACAAAATGCTCCTTATCTTGATACTTAAGGTCTTCGATCAAAGGAATGGCATCTTTTGCCGTTCTGATAAACACTGGGGAAGAGAGATTGTTTTTACCAACACGCCTCGCAAATTCGAATATGGCCATCAGACTGAAGCTGCTCTTCTCGTCTAATCCGAATATTGTTGAAAGTTCAAATTCAGACAAAGAAGCCAAATATGGCAACCCCTTTTGAAGGATATCATCCGCAGTAGTAGAAATTGGACGATTCCGTAGAAGCGGGGCCAAAATGGTAACCATCAACTCTTTGTTTGATAGCGATCCAGCATTGCATGTTTGGTAGTAATTCTCTCGTACTTCCCTAACTACAAATTTATTTAAATCTGCGACATTGTCGTACATTTTTATATCCTCCTGGTATCTGAAATGTGAAATGGGAGCGCAGCGCGCTCCCATTTTTCCTCTAACTATTTCCGTGAACTGAGTTGACCAATTACGGTGCAATTCTTTATAGTTTCACGGGCTTTCGTCATCCGAGAACATTTCATTAACAAAAGTTTCTGTTGTCTACTCATATATATTCGCCCAACCAAATGCCAGGGAATACCCCAGCACATTTGGTAGTGGGCTTCCTCCCTACATTATGGTTTTATAAACCTTCCAATTGCCTCCAACTTCTTGCTGTGATGCACGTGATCGCTGTTACCCGTTAGCCGGCAGCGAAAATATCAAATTGGATCTGAGCGTCTGGCCGAGTATTTCCTAGCAGGTTATGCTTGATCTCTTCTAGCCAAGTCGAAAATCGGTGATGCTGTATCGCTTTTTTTCCATCCTTACTCCTGACTTCAAAATGATAGATGCCGGGTCTTATCGGAAAGAATGAATAGCGATACTGCTTTTCCTCTTTTGTCCAGATTAGTGGTGATGACTCCTGGAATCCATATAGAGAATTGAATTCCTCAAGATGAACAACAGCCTGCATCCAATAAACCGTTGTTGGCGAGTACTGGCTTACGATATAGAACCATTCGGCAAGTAAACGCTCAAAACCACTCTTATCCGTGTTACCGTTTGCATGTTGCCATCGGATCCAAAAGAATGATCGTTCCTGGTTACTAACGCCCGGTCTATATTCAACCTGCAGATGATGATCACCGATGGAGCGGGTCCATTGATTGCGTTTTTTAACATCTGGTTGTAGTTTCAGCTGTTCAAAAGCTTTTACTAAACCATTAAGTGGCAAATCGATGCGCCATTTGAAAGCAATATAGTCCAGCTTCATAGCATCACGCCCCTAACTTAATGCCTTGGGCGATAGTCGTCCCAAGAGGGAGGATACCTCTATGTTGCTTACCGGCTGCCAAAATGACAGCATCTCTTGCCTCAAAGCCTTCCTCGTGCAGCTGCTCATTTATTTGTGAACCCCATATAAACAGCTCCGCAGGAGTAAGAACGAGAACACTCGTAGGAACAAGATAAGTCCCTTCTTCGACTTTGACCAATCCTTCACCAGTCAATGAATAAACCGTTTCCCCGTAATTTTTAGCGAGCTCTAAATTCTCATCCATGCGTGTCTCGAATCCACCAAGATTAAGGAGAAGACACACTTTTTTTTGTTTATGTTTCATACCAATTACCACCCTTCGGTTCAGTATTTTCATGCAGATACTAGGTAGGCCCCGATTTTGAGAGGAATGTCATGCTTGATAAATAACTCGAGCAACGACTTTTCGTAGAAATCTGCATCCTTATCCGTAAGCTGTTTGCCGCGGCTGCCTACAATAACTGTGATTGGTAGGCTCTTGACCACATCAAAAAAAATGGTTTCCGTTTGGCCATCCCGCTCCACGAAAGCACATCCACCGCAAACTAAGCTTTGGTTTAGCTGAATCGATACACGCTTAATCATTTCAATTACCCCCTATAGACATAAAAAAAGAAGACGTCAGAGACGCCTTCTAATTACAATCCAATATGATGTTATTAAGTCGGATCCTATGCGGGTGATACCCTTCTGGAAACGAAGTCCTGAATAGAAAATTTACCTTTCAGGTCTTTAAGGGAAACCTCGACTTTGCCGACGATTTTCATACTAGCGAGATGTTTGGCATATCCCGCTATCATGGCACCGTCGTCTAACAAGATTTGTTGTCCCTCTTCGCAGCCACATACTTCAGCAGGCACATCAGTAACGACTAATAGGCCACCTTCATACGGGCGTTCGCTCTTAATATACATAGTTTGAATTTCTCCTTCACAATGGTCACATCGAGACATAAAAATCCCTCCTATGACCTAATTTTATCATGGGTTTTAAATTACTCCAAACAGTTGAATTAAATTACCCGAAGATCAAATGATCAACTACAATCCAACTACCAATGATCCAAAAAAGGATAACTAATGCTTTTACACGGTCGCCCTGCTTGGTAGGCATCGTATCTCACCTTCCTAAACAAGTATAAATTAATTGCCTCCAGTAGGAATGTGCTTTGTGTAACGTTCTCGATCAGCGGGGAAAACTGTTTTGACAATAAACCGGTTCCCGGTCTTCATCAAAACAACAACCACACAGTAATCATCCGAGACAGCAGGTCCGACAATGATGCGTTCAGGATCAGGGTTTCTGCCTTTATTAGAGCCAGAACGACCATTTTCCCCACTATCATAGCCCTCAACGATCTGCCCATGGGAAATTGCCCAAAGGATATCCAGCTCGTCAAACACGCGATCCGCAAAACTCTCATTGTGATAGCGGTCGTTTATGTAATGAGGAGAGATAGTCGTTTGATAACCATCCTGTCTATTAACGCCCTTTCGGATACATTCCAGTTCTTGTAACCAGTACTTTCTCATGTGATCCACGTACTTATTACTCCTCCTTTGCCAAATAGTAGACAAAAAAATAGCCCCGAATGCTAAAAAAGGCATATCCAAATAAGAATTTGGACTGCTCTTCCTGCTTCGAGGCTACACTATAAATAGTTATCTAAACGATAACACTCCTTCTCCACTGAATACGCGACTGCGGAGATAATTATTGGTTTTTCATAATACAACAAGTATATAGGAAAAATATGAAGCGGGCAATAGAAAAGGAATATAGCAGATAGGATGTATACTTCCCGAAATATTACAGCTTTAAAAGAAAAGGACAGGAGGGTAAGATTGCAAATTCACAGAGAAAATATATAATAAAAAAGGGAACCGTGTCTGGTGTGGGTGAACACAGATTATCATCCTTTTTTATTTAATGATTTGCCTTTAATCGTAATCACGTATTCTTACGATTAAAGTTGCTTCTCATCGTACAGCATTTTGGATCAAGGTTTCTCTGATTCCCTTCCAAAAATATATCGCGATGAAGAATTTTAGAATACGTAACGTCTGTAGGGACTTGAGGATGATAATTCTGATTGCCACCCGCGCTCGTTTGTGTCCATGGTAAAAGGTAAAAAGAAAACAAAAAAGCCCTTCGGCCTGGGAACCGAATGGGCTTTTTTGCTGTCTTAGAAACTGAGTATCGGGAATAATAATAGTAATAAGAAAGAGCCACGCATATCCCTGTACGGTCGAGTTGCCCCCTAATGGGATAAAAAACTGGTTGGGTACCAGTTCCCATTACACCGTCAGTTCAGTTTGTAGCTCTTCCTTTGTATCTAGATTAACCCTTTTTACAAGGGTGGGTTTCCTCCGTCGTCTCCGGAAAAGATATTAAGGAGGAGACGGGCTAGATTAACCACTAGCCCACCCCACTTCGATACTAAATCCAACTTACGTGGGTTCTCTTTACCGATTTGGTATTGAGTCCTTGTGTTAGCTGGTTTTTGGTGCGTTTGTTGCCTCTTATTTCTTCTTGGGAACCGTCTTTGTCTTTTTTTCATTTGTGAAAACCTCCCATTATCTTAGTAAAAGGTAATGGGGGCAACACGCCTGCTTATTAAACATTATTAAAAGTATACATGGTTTAGTAGAGTTTGAGAACTATATTTTGTTTTGTTTTGACTTCCAGAGTATTAATATTGTCGAATGAAAAAATGAAAAGAACTCCTCATTCGAGACTTTTTACGCCTAAGCGGTTTGGAAAAATGTGTGTAGCGATGGATAGAGGGGAATTTCCCGCTTCCGGTCCAAATTAAGTTCAAGCCCAAGATCAATCATGGCGTTTTGTTCGCCGTCAAGAGACAGGGTATTCATTAAACGAATGAGGAGCTGATGTAGCGGATCGTATACATCCCGAAGCGGGTCTGCATCACCATCTGTAGAATTGCAGGTCCGATTAACCTGGAAGAACACATCTTCGTAACGATATACGATCAGACGGGTCATTTCGGGCTGCAGCGCGCTATCAATCTTCTCCGGTAATAATAGTGCCCGGAACAACGCTACATCATCCATAGGCATACCAGCCATTTCAAACCAAGCTTTCACTCCAACAAAGGTAATTTCCATGTTCATCATTAGATAGGATTCAAGAAATAGCTTGTCCATCATTTGAGCTCTCATCAGTATTGCCCCTTTATATATTCTACGTTTGTCACGTGAAGGTCTCCGGATGAATCAGATTCAAGGGTAACAGCAATCGCATCAGGGACGTCCTTGATGTAGATATTTGGCGCCTCTGTTTCCCCACTAAATAAGTGTAGCACATTATTATAGTTTACCAAATTAATGACCGGTTTTTTCGTATAGGGGTCTATCATATTCGAGTAGGATATGACCTCATCTTTTTTGGGATCGGGTTTGCTGCGGTGAACATGACGTGCATAATTGCCGTATACCTGCTGAATACCGAACATCACTACCACTTTATCACTCATATTCTCGACTGGTGCAGGCGTATTTATAGGAGCGGGTGGAGCTATTATAGGAGGGGTACTGACAACAGGAACAATGTTTATAGAAACGTCTTTCCATCGCTCGCCAGTAGCAGGGTCTATGCCTCGGTCCCTATCCAAACTCGTCAGGTTGTGTTGCATCATGATGCTCTTCAGTTTGTTAGCATATTGCCAATCAGTAGCGTATCCTGCCTTCTGCAGCTCGTTAGCCCATTCAAAAGGGTTAGACTTGGAGCGGGCTGTGGTATACCTCTGATTTACGATAAGAAAGTTTGCATGATCATCGAATGATTCCGCATAGCTCGAATAAGAGCGAAATTTAGCTGTTGTATGGTAAGAGGAACCTCCGCTTTGCTCACTCGTGTTTGCGCTGCAGGAGGGGCCTGTCCAGCGGCGGTCTGCCTTAATACCAAATACATTATTGCAAATGTCTACTCTACCCCATGCAGATTCAAGAGCCATCTGAGCAAGCGTTACACTTGCCTTAATTCCTGTCCTTACTTCAGATTCCATTGCATACTGTGCCCATTTTAGGAAAAATGGGTTAGATAATGTGCCGAACTCTGTGGGAACATTAATAACTGGACCAGGACCGCTTGTTCCTACCCCTCCATTTCCAACTCCTGAGCCAACCAATCCGCCTCCATTTAGAATACGAGTATAGACGGTTCCTTGCCCTTTAAAAGCAGGTGCCGCACTTTCCATATACAGGTTGCTGATATAAAGCTGGGTATCTGTTTGGTAATCGAATCCGGTTACACTAGACCAATCAACATCATCCATCGTTTCGAATGCCGAATCGGCTGCCACGTCTACAACCTGTGAAATAATAGCAATGAATGGTGTGGGATCAATCGCTTCCGTTCCATCAGGAATCATCTCGTAATGCAAGTGAGGACCAGTTGATCGGCCAGTGTTACCAGAGAGCCCAATAATCTGTCCCTTATGTACGGTTTGGCCAGTAATCACATACGCATCGCTTAGATGAAGATACTTGGTTACAATACCTTCCATATCTGCATCTGTCGCTTGTATGGCTACAAAAATCCCTGTACTCTGGGCAGTTTCTGAATCGGTCGTCTTTGGATAATTGACCGTTTTTACAATACCATCCGTGGAACTGGATACGGGCGTTCCGATTGGTATACCAAGATCGATTCCGCTATGGAAGCTTTGAAGACCAGTAACCGGATGGATCCTTTCGCCGAAGTCATCAGTCATAGTTTTTTCTATGTTTGGCACATAGATTTGCGGTGGCAGAAACTTCTCTGACAAAAAAGCAGACGCGGCGATTGTTTGGGTACTGGATATCGCCGCGGCTATGACGTAAAAGAATATGAAAATGGCAAGGATTATCGCATACACATACCAGAAGGAGGCAAAATGATTTGCGACTTGAGAGCTGACCTGACTTCTAATTTGGTCTTTAAGACGCTGCTTCAAGAAATCCTTCGCCATTTCCGTGGCCTGATCAAAGGAGGCCATGAATAATTCCTCCTAACTGCTGCTATTGTTCTCTACACGTTTCCTTGATTTGGGCATACGCGTTGTTTGAGCATTTTTAGCAACTTTAAATTCGATTTCTTTGTGCTTATGGTTCACTGTAGCTTCGGTCAGTTTTGTACCATTTGCACGACGCATAACTTCAAGCTCTTTACTCACAGAGTTCAGGTCAGAGGACATCTTGGCCGACACCTTTTCTTTCATGTTAATAAGAACGGCTGTCTTAGCCACCGTATCAATCTGAAACTTCTCACCGGGTTCGAGTGCAGCAACAGTGCGTGCTAGTCCCGCTGTTGCATCGCTCATGCTTTTTTTGAGATTTTCTGGTAGTCTGACTCTTGTCATATCCACTGATGCTTGAACCTTACCATTCGCAAGGACGGTAATCGGAATATCTTGTTTCACTACTGTTGGTACTCCTCCAGGATTAGAGAGTTGTAACTCACGTGGTGATCTCGCATTAGGCATAGCAGGCATTAATCTAGCAGCAGCTCCATTACTAAGTGGAGCTCGTTTGAGCTCAGTAATAGGCATAGGAACACCTTCCTGTGGAGCAGTTGCCTTCAAAAATGCTTCGTTTGCCCGGAGAAGATCGTCCCGCTTCTGTGTAAACTCAGGCATGTTTTGGAAAGCTGGTGCAGCAGCGATACGGCCTTTACGCGAGAGCATAAATTTGTTTACTTTTTGAGTCGTATTTAGACCTGAATTTTTGAAGCGGGTATCCATTTTATTCACGAAATCAGTGTGTTTGACAGGTTCGCCGGTTACATTAGAAGTGTCCATTGCCTGTTTATACTCCACCTTATAACGTTGGAAGAGCTCGATCATACAGAAATCATCAACTGTAGTTTCTAACTTCCGGTTCTTATTTAAAGTTCCGGCACGCTTGATTTGATTTACAGCTTTCTTTGGACGATCAATCATATACATGGATGCTTGGCGTATCGCGTTTTCGTTGGTGTACATGGTGGAGGCTACTTGTTGGTCGTTCATTCCCTCATTTACGCCTTGTGTAAGAATCGCTTGTTTTACATCCCCACCATCATCTTTAATTTCTTTAAGCCGCGTTTTTTCTTCTTTCCACTCTTTGTCCATGCCACGAAAAGGGTTTTTTGTCCCGTTTAGCATGTTATCATTTACGCGTTTGACAAATGGAGTGTACTGAACAGGCTGCCCAGATTCATTTGCATGATCTTCTGCAGCAGTTTTCTCTCTTTGAAAGCGGAGCTGCATGCTTGCAGTTGTTGCATCATTAAGGTTATCGCCAGCTTTGTGAATGGAGTTCGGATTGAATTTACTAGGGACACCCTCATGTTCTTTCCGGTTAAACAATCCACTAACGGCCCCGCCAGCTTTCTTATAGATGGAGCGTGTTACGTTTCTTTGTACAGCATCCAATAAGGTTGATTTTGCCTTTTGTTGCATTGGGACTGCCCCTACTGCTTTAGTGAACACATTACCAATTTCGTTTCTATACTTAAATACAACGAAAATCATAATAGCATCTACAAGCATTGCAACAAACCAACCAGCTCCTGAGTTATAGACAACGTTGAAAGCCATATGGCCCATCACGATGGATAAGTCCAAGAAGAAGAACGTAACTGTAGTTGTTAGTGATAATCCAATTAACTTTATAAATTGACTACGCACGACTGATAAACTCGCCTCGCGACCAGGCAGTAGCGAAGCTAATAAAGTAATTGCCATGAAAACAGCATGTAGCAACAGTTTTAGGCGAGCATAGATGGAAGCGAGAGACCAAAAACTAAGAAATCCTATGATAATTAAACCGAAAACAGCATTACAGAGAAGAATAAGCATTTGTTCATCAGAGCGGATTTTGGCAACAGCCGGATATGTGGTTTTTGCCTTTTCCAAAGCCTTTATTCTTTCGTCAGAATAGGGATCAGTTTTAAGAACCGAATCAATGATTGCTGGAGTCTTCTCATATGCAGAAGAATCATCATATTGAAGCATGCTGTAGGGCTTTATTACGAGTTCCATCCATACTTGATTAGATACAGCTGTTATTCCGTCAGATGTATTTCCACTGAGCCCTCCTGGCACAGCAAGAGCGGTATATATGGTATCTCCAAGCTCGGTAGCGGCATTATTGATAAATTTTAATACTGTGCCGGCTTGAGAGAAGAAACTTAGAGCAATAACTAATGCCAGTATGAATGATATGGCAGTTTGAAAGGTCTCCAAGAAGCGAAAACGAATCATTTGCCAAAGCATATAAAGCAGCGTTGCGCCAGCGAATATACCGAACATGCTGTCCCATAGACCTTTTCCCATTGAACCGTTGCTTACGCCAGTGAGATTTCCAATCATTTCCGAAATACCATCTATTAATGTGTTCATAAAGCCAAACGTAAAGGCTTCACGTACGATAAAATTAAAGAAGCGGGTGATCTGCACCCCAATAAGGAATACTGTGCTCAGAGAGTGATCGTAAATGGAATTTATGGTATCAGCGGCCTTAGCGCCGACATTCCAAACTGAGCGTTTGTCGGTCAATGTTTGAAAAGCATATTTAGAAACCCCGTACTTGTTATAAAGCGCGGATGCTTGGTTCTTACATGCAGGATCACCCTTTGGACAGCTAGGTATCATATTATCTACCGAGTTAGCGTGTATCACGGGAGCCGGTAAAGAAATAAAGAAAATAGAAAACAGAATTGCAAGAATAACGATGGCTTGCATAGACGGAAGTTTAGTCCTAGTCATCTTCCGAATCAAGATCATCATCCTCCTCCAACATGGCGGCCACTTCCTGATTATATCTAGAGAATCGTTGTAATACAGAGAAATCGGATTCCTCTTCTGTTTCAATTTCGGTATCATCGTTAGCCTCTGTTGGTCGAGTATCGAAGCAATCAAACAGATGTTGGAAGACCACATCAACAGTAAGAACACCTACTCGACCATAAATATCTTGCATTAAACACTGACCATTTTCTAGGTTTTTAATCATATCCATGTTCTCTTGTGTATGTTCGAGACCAAAATAGGAAAGAGTGTCTTTTACTTTCTTCGTATCTGCATCTCGGAAAGCAAATTTCATGCCGATGTTACCAGCCAAATCACCCGAGTAGTCAGTAGCATTCTGCGAGGCAACCAGAAGGCCACCATTCAGAGAACGTCCAGTACGAATGACCTTTTCTGCCATTTCTTTACCTATTTGTGTCCTGATAATAGCCCATGCCTCATCCATTGCTGCGAGTGTGAAAATTCCTCGGTCAAAGTAGATAAATCTATCCATAAATCGACCAATGGAGTACATGGTTGCGACAGACATTTTCTCAGCAAGTGAATAGTTCTCAGGTAACTTTTCAACGGCTGGCATCTTCAAATTTTGGATTTGAAGAATATTTAATGCGTAATCCATGTTAATTGTCTTTTGTTCACCGTTACCGAAAAGCAACTTTGCAAATGATAGATTTTTATAACTATTTAAAACTTCTGCGATAACAGCTGCAGGTGGTCGAGTCTTTCCAATTTCGGCGAGGAAGTCTATACACTTAGCCAAGTAAGGTGCTGGTTGGCTTGCAGTATCCATTACTGCCTGGGAAATGTAGGAATACTCAATTGAGTTAGTCTTCACTGATGCAAGATAGGATAAAGTATCCATAGCCGCTTCTTTTGCGTCTTCGATGTTAGACAGCATTAGGAAAGGATCTAACTTCCCTTCGTCCTCGGGGTCAGAAGACAGTGTTGCAACTTGAATTTGTCCTTCGAGCTCAGGTAATGCATCAGGCCAGTGTGAACGTTCCATTTTCGGGTCAAAGAGAAGGGTTTTTCCACCTTGTACAGCATTTTGATAACTTAATAGGTTTAGGAGTACTGATTTACCACCACCTAATGTTCCGTGTTCACTAATTGACGGTGATCTGTTTATCTGACTAGCATGCCGAAGATCTACATATACTGGACGCTCCAAGGAGCCAGTAGTGCCAATATAGAGACCAACACCGTCCCCAAGCTCCTGGGTGGCACCAATCATACCAGCTGCTAAAGTCTCTGGCGGAATCCTTTGTATGTAATCAGATACATATCTTGGGGACCCCGGGATAAAATCATTGAAAAGTAACCATTGATCACCTGCCGGCAGTTCTACGTGGATGTTGCCGAAATCTCGGTAATGATCTTGAATGATCTTTACATTGCTTTTGAGCATGTTTAAGTCAGTATTATAAATTCCAAAGGTCACATGTGTGAGGAAAGTAGGATTCTTACGCTTTTTATACTCATCCTCAAGGTATAGTGCTCTGTCCTGCTTTTCCTGCAAGTCGATTGGAACAGCTGCGCCCGCTTCATGGATGTTCTTCACCTGATTATCAATATCCATTTTCTTTTTGCTGAGCTTCTTTAATGCATCCCTAGCTTCAAGAACTTCAACTTTGACGCTCATTTGAACGGGGAATGGTAATGTCGCTGCGCTATAGAGCCATTCACTTCCGGGCATTTCCATAGACTCTGGAAGTTCTGATAAGGTTAAATAGGCATGGTATACATGCTTATCTTTGCCATCATGTGGTTGAGTTATCTTTATCCTGCGTGGGCTTGAAGCATCGATATCACTCTCTGTAAGGGTGAGTACCTGACGTGAGTCATATAGGAACGTGTTCAGTCCACCTCGAATTCCTTTGGACTTCTTTGGGTTCCATCCATCATTGTCAACAGAGCGTAGTGTTGGATCTGCAATGCCCCACCAGAAATTTCGCTTTATCAACCATTCAATCGTTTCATGGGACCCGCGCTTAATTTTCATTTTACGGCTAAGGCGATCAAATATTTGTTGCTCTTTGATCTGATAGGACTTAAATTCATGTTCAAATATTTCGGGTTCGTTCAGGCCGGTTAAATTCTCTATTAATCTTTTCGGATGAAGGAATAATTTCTTTAATTCGGTAGCAGCATTTTCAATATGCTCTACTATATCTTTTGCATCATTTTTTGGTAGGTATACAGCAATGTATGCCATATAGTCAGCATTGTTCGTCCCACTCTGTGAGGAGTAATTCTCATTCAGATAATCATTCATGGAATTAATCATTTTCTTTCCCCACTTTTTCATAGGGCCGTGGAGTCGTTCTTGTAATCGTGCATGGTGGTCATTAATGTCATGCGTACGTGGCAGCCATAGAATATGGAAGCTATCTGTCATTAATGCCAAAAACGAAGTTTGAGATATTAACCGATCAATCTGTTGCTGGTCACTAAGATGGTCATATACAAATGAGTCAATCTCATAAATGGCTGATACAGTCTTGTCATGATTAAATATCAAATTATTTTCAAAATAAGAAATAGGGAATTCAATATTGACCTTGCTGGTTTTCTTTTTTGGTAGAGCCAAGTGTGAAATCCTCCTTTTGAAAAGAGAGCGTGTTAACCACGCTCTCTACGTATTCGATAGACCACTTTACTCTCGTAGCCATATCGCTTGTTATGCTCTATTTTTCTATACCGGTGAAGCCGTTTGTTTCTTAACCAAAAATAAACCATACCTAAAAGCCAGAGATGCGGGGCTTTACCATCCAACTTTTGTTTTGCAATCAACCATGTCGCCAGTACCGGTAAGAACAGTCCCGTATAAGCACCAGGTAGAAAGAATAGAATTGTTTTTCCCAGAAATAGGAAGACAATCTCGCATACTACGAAAATTCCAACGACACGGAGATTCGCTGGTATCGGAAGTTTCTTTCCCTCTAGTGCATATATTACCCAATCTAGATTCCAAATCTTTGTGTAATTAGCAACCGTAACGCGTGGAGTTTCGGGTTTGTCGTTCATCGGTTATGCCAAAAACGCATTGTAAGCTTTAGAAGCAATTGCCTTTACCCAAGTCCAATTTGTAAAGACTGCAACTAGAATTGTAATCGCAATAAAACTGATAAACTTCATCCAGTCACGTACAAATATGAAATAAATAGAAATCAGCAGTAGAGCACCAGGGATAAGTGCGTTAACATTTCTTTCTACGGAGCCACCGACTTTTTCGCCGACCCCCGATGCAAAAATTGGTGAAGCAATAGTAAACAAAGCAATAGACGTAAGAATAACTTTAAGAAACAATTCGCGATTAAATTTCATAGTTAAATCCCCTCTCACTCTCAATAATTAAATTATGGTATTTCACTTTCGATAGGATCATTATTGACCGCATCGGTTATTGAAGGAACATTAGCATCATTATCTGGCATGCTTGAAGCGGGTACTTGATCATTTGTAGATATTGGATTTGTATTACTCGATGATTCGTATTGAGGCATACCATTTGAGAGGACGAATAGCTTCCCATCCTTTTCAATAACACTTAAGGACCAAGAGTTACTAAATGGTTCCTCAAGATCGCTCTTCACAATTACGTCAGCTTTGATTTGATAGACTTCGGATGTATTAGTTCCTCCATTATCAGGGACCTTGAAAACTGCTACTTTTTTCATACTATCGTAGTTGAATTCAGACTTTCGTAATGAAGTAGGCGACTTTACATTGTCAGCATAGAAGTATTTCAGTTGAGAGACGTTTCCTTCATACCATGATCGCAAATAGCTATCAGCTAATTCGGTACCTTTCTCAATTAAGCTGCTCTCCCCAATTAAAACCAGTTGGCTCTGATCCACTGTAATCCCTTTTTCTTGTTCGGATACGAAGCGGGGATATGATTCAATCACAGGACCTTCTTTTGCCAACGTAATGGGTACGACCATGTATGCTTTTTTCAAAACTGGTTTAGGTGTTTCTGCTGTCCCCTTAGCTTCTTCTATTTGATTAGGCAATTGAGATACAGTTCGCCACACCACTACGGTTATATCAATGTGCTTTTCATCAAGTACATTTGAACCGTACACTTCCGCAGAAGATACTTTACTGGAACTTTTCACCTCTAATGACTTGAGGCCCATATCGGATTCGATACCTTTAATGAATTTTTCGATACGCTTGTTTCGATCAGCTGTAAAGTTTGCATCCCAGTTGAAGTATTCAGTCGCGAAGTCAGTTGCGAATCCTTTCACAGAATCTGAGACAATTGATTCATTTGAGCCATAAACATTAGTCTCGTTAATCACTCGGGTTCCTTGTGTCCATGCGATTGTTCCCTTTAGGAAGATTAATCCTGCAGCAATCCAGATAACTGTACGGAGCACTTTTTTTCCTGCCATTGACTTAGGTGATTTCGGTTTAATAGATTTGTCAGATTTCTTTTTAACCTCCGGTTTGTCTATTGAAACCGCTTCTTCAAGTTCAACATCAGTATTCTTATCCTTCTTTTTGAACATACGCAACGATTATCACCTCCCTTGTTGACTTCTTTTGTTTTTACCTCCTGTTATTAATCCAATGATCAATACAGCTACGACGAGAAGTATGACAGCGTATCTGGCTGGAAAAACTTCAAACCATACCCATGCATCTACTATGCGCTGCCAAAGCGTAGGTGCTTGCTTTCCAATTTCTACACCTACGTCATTCACTAGCGATACTATTTTCTCGTGTGTTTTATCCAAATCTTTTGGAGGAGGAATATCCGGAACATCCGACTTTTCAATCTGATTCGTTGGCTCAGTTACAATTGCTACCTCCACTGGTTTGCGTAAGAGTAGAACGGATCCGATTAAGGCGGCCAATATTCCAATAGATGCTAGAATTATTTTTTTGTTTTTGCTCAAGGGTTCACCTCCTTTGAAAAACCATAGTTGTATATTAGTTAGTATATTAGTTTATTAATATATTTATATACAGCTAATTTCGTATGATATTAAAGATCATTTTAGGTGTAGATTCATATGAATAGTTCGGAATGGCATTTTGAGAAAATAGTTTTTGTAGCTTAAATAACCAACTAGCATATTCAGGTTTCGAGTCCCCCCTCTTGGTATTCAATAAACATAATATCACATCGGTATATTAATTAGTATACAGCTATTGGTAAAAACTGTTTAGTTGGTGTTGAAATAAAGGACATTATGATTGTCTATATTTAAACACATCAAATAAATATGATTTTAAGGAACTGACATAATAATATCTTTTATATTCTTGCCTACAAGAACAAGTTGCTCATTATTAGGAAATACAAGTGAAGCTGCCATTTTAATATTCTCAATCCTCGTTTTGTAGACTGCCTCGGGAAGTATAAATGCGATGATTCCATTTCGTTGTATTGTATTTGATGACAATTTAAGGACGTCTCTATATCTTTCCAACTTTTTCTCAATAGAGACCTGGTCGGTATGAAATGGGGATCGTTGAACGGGCTCAGTTGATCGATCTAATTCCACATAAAAAACCTGCTCTCCTATTCGAAGGACAGCATCAGGTCGAACTGACATGGTTTCATTATCGGAGTATACAGAAAACGCAGGGTGCCAATCCCAATCACGGAATTGATTAATCTCAGGGAACTTAACCATCCAGTTGTACCTAAGGTCTAAATATACTTTACCCAGCTCCCAGAAGTGTTCTTTCTTAGCTCTCTCCATGTCTAGTTCAAGCTTAGATAGTTTGGACTCCTCCAATACACCGATTCTGATTTCTACGACACGCAGTCCTCTTGCCGTCAGATAATACCACGTTTCTCCTTTGATTCGTCCTCGCCTATGAACTGGCTTGTCGGTTTCATCAGGAATCATATTTGTAGACTCTATTAAGCCTCCATTTCGTAATATTTGAAAATTTCTACGTGCTTTAATTAGAGCTCTCTGCTGATTTTTATCATTCAACTTGGCTCTCA
The DNA here is from genome assembly GCF_052115145.1 of Paenibacillus sp. 2TAB26. Lineage (NCBI taxonomy): Bacteria > Bacillati > Bacillota > Bacilli > Caryophanales > Paenibacillaceae > Paenibacillus > Paenibacillus sp. 2TAB26. The sequence goes on along the minus strand of NZ_JBFRGC010000011.1, from coordinate 162,229 downwards.
TATTCATATCAACAGAATTATACTCCGTATAGTGTTGTTCAGGGCTGTCTAAAAAAAACATGTCCACTGCCACTGTTTGAGGCATCAAGCGACATAAATATAAATCAATGAGGATGCGCCAATCTCTGCTACCTAAACCTGCAATAACGTCCCCAGTTGATCGTATTTTTCGTTTACTGACATCCTCAATAGCTGTGTGAGTGCCCCGTACTCCCCCTTCTAGTTCCTTCACCGATAACAACTCCTTTCTTGATCCATGAGTGGGCTGGGGTTGATTGCATGAAAGGTGATTTCGGTGTTAGTCGCGTTTTCATCAATGTTAGATTTGTAGAGTTACTGCGCTATTCGACCGACTTTGGGTGAAAATCACCGTTCAATGAAAAGCCCAATGATCAATATGATATACAACTTGGTATAGAGCTCTTTGGTATCACGATGTTCAATTCATTAAAAGTACGATGTACAAACAGATAATAACCTACAACTAGCATGATGTATAGATTCTGAAAACAAAAAAAAATCCTATTTCGCCCCCCCTCTAATCTTTGATACAAGAGATTGAAGGATCTTCAAGCTGCAGATCAATCAATAGCCAAATAGTAATACAAATACAAGTACAAGATCAATCAACAATTTCAGTATTATGATTTGGCTCTTCCCTACTAAGATGATAAATTTGAGTAACGAGATGGTTTTATATGAATAAGGATGTTTATATTCATCTTTATTCGGATTACACAACATATTAATACCGTTCTAATATGATTAGTATTAATCTGAGTAAATTCGATTACATCCACCTTTATACACGCCCTATCATTATGATGTTATTATAATAAGATTATAATAATGGATTAATAATATTGAGATTTCATTTGACTAGTGTTATAAAAGAGAATACAATCTTGTTAGGTTGATAGAATATATTGGGAGGAACGACAATGAAACTAAATTTTACTGTAGGAAACGATATCGGGAATAGCGAACAAGCTATTTATATCGACGGAAAATTGATTGCCCAGCCAAATGTCTATGCTAGCGCTGTATCTATCCCATGGTCAGATGATGAAACAGATGTACCAAAAAATCTTAAGAATATTTATGATAACTTAGTTGTTTCAATTATTTCTTCCGCTGTTCCTACGGGTACATATCTTATTGGCCGACATGCATTAAAGACTGAAAAGGAGAATGTTACAGGTCTTTATGTAAAAGGAAACAACGCAAAATCGGATCAATTGGTGCCTTATATAAATACACTCGGAACAATTGCTGCTCGTGCAGTTGAAAAAGCATATAAGGATGGTAGCTTGCCAGAATCTATTTCTGTAATTTGCGACCAAGCAATAGCAATGCCTGTTAAACAACACACACCTAGAAACGTAGAAACACTTCAGAAAAAATTTATGAACGGTACTCATAACGTTACCGTTCATCTGGGATTGACCAAGAAAGTGGATGTAAAGGTAGAATTTGATTATGTTCAAGTACTACAAGAGGGTACACCTCCTGTCTTTGCACTGCAGATGGATCATGAAAGTAATTGGAGAACAGACATTTATAAAAACGATTCCGATCCTAAAATAAGTGAAAATTTTAAAGAGAATGAATCTTTTCCAGGACTTTTTGATGATTTTGCGGCTGAATATCAGCTAGGGGAAATTGACGGAAGTTATTTAGAGGGAAAAAATATTCTACATACAGATCTTGGTGATGGTACTTCAGATTTCCCATATACAATTGGGGATGCAGTTGACAAGGACTTTTGCCATGGTGTCAATCATGGTGTTGGCCACGCTATAGTAGAAGCAGTAGACGATTTGCTTGAGCTTGCTCCGCATGCATTTAACTCAATTTCACGCCAACAGTATAGCGATATATTAATAAGTGAATTCAGTGGACGGAAACATAAATTCCTTCAAGAAGCAAAACAGGCCTTTAGACCACATTTGGACAATCAAGTAAATCAGATAATGCAGCATATTAGCGATCAGGTTTTAAAAATTGGAGCAAATGAAATAGATATTATTGTTGTGTACGGCGGTGGAAGCATTCTTATGAGAGAAAGTATTCTACCGAGACTCAAAACGCTAGCAGATAATAACCGAATTCAACTCTTCTATGTACCTGCAAGATATGCCGTAACCTTAAATGCTGAGGGATTAGATTGGTTTGTACGTAGTCCCCTCTACGCAAAATTAAAAGAAGTATATATGGAAACCGTTAAACGTGTTGCTGTTGCCGGTGAATAAAAGTGAATAGAAGTATAATGCAAGGTGGTGAGAAAGCTTGAAACCAACCGATGCGGTACCTGGTAAACCATATGTATTAAAAATGAAAAAGGATGAGGATCCATTAATATTTCAATGGCTCAATATGCAAGGGATTTATAGTGATTCAATTCGTTATTTGATAGAAAAAGAGATTGCTGAGAACGGATTACGCAATCTTCAACACTTCATCCCTACTAAACGTAATATTCAGTCTATGAAAGAACAAATGATAATACCTAATCATTCATATCCGAATTTGTACGATAGTTCAAAGCCCAACTTCCAGAATATTGATCCTGCTGCTAGTACTTTAACAGCTTCTGAAGAAGTAATTAGCCAACATAGGGACAACGTAAAAGAAGAGACAAAAAAGCAAGAAAGTAATCTACCTTACGAGAACACGAGTCAATTTAGCAAAGAAACCACCCCAAAGGGTCCAAGAAAAGCAGGTAAAAATTTCGGTGATGATGTATTAAATTCGTATAAATAATCATGAAACGAGCATTAAGAAATTAATGCTCGTTTTTTTTGTATAAGAAGCGAACTGATCGGGCTGAACCGACGCTTTCTTAAGAATAACTAGGATCTTGAGTCACATCTTCACCGCGTAGCTGGCCGTCGCGTGCGAATCGATGGCGCCGAACTGACGGTTTCCAGACGAATAACTAGGAACGTAAAGCACCCGCTGAGTGCGAACTGATTGGGCTGAACCAGCGCTTCCCAAAAAATGACTAGGAATACTAGCTACAGCTTCACGGCGAAGTTGGGGGCTGCCAACTGTCTGGTAATTTTCAATACATAAACCGCGTTAAATCAGGCATTTCAGTCTAAAACTATATTTTCACTGGACACCTAGTTATTCGTCTGAGCGCCACAGCTTCGCCGCGCAGTTGGCCGATGCGAGAGAATTGAAGGCTTCTTCAGACATCGGTTCAGGCGGACAAAGACGTGAAAAATAAAGTCCTAGACTACCGCTGGTCTTTACTGAACTAAAGTTCTCGTGGCCGTCATGGCGACAAGGAAGCGTCCAGCTTCGCGTTCGGGGGAAGGCGGAGCAGCGGGTTTGCGGACTGGAGGAGCTGATTGCCGAGCTGCAAAGCGCGGCCGGCGGACCTAATTCGGAAAAATACATTTCCTTCAGACCGGAGGTTACTGCAGTGAGACGCCCATACGATTTCGACGATCCGGGCTGGCCGGTCGATAATTCGAGTAGTCGGGATGAAGCGCGCGGCGGTCGTCACCGCTGGCTCCATTGTCCGCCTACAACTGAAACGCACGGCCAAGCAATCCGAACATACGACGGAAACGCAATGGGACGATTATGCGGAGGCGTTTGCGTTTCTGAAGCAGTAAGCCGGCACGGCTGGAAACAGAGGGGGCTATCCCAACGTCATCGAAAGATGACGCGGGAGAGCCCCTTTCCATTCCCGTTTGGTAAATATAAGTATGTACATCGGTAATAATTCCTTCTGCCCGTTAGTTCAGCGGCGCCCTGTGAGTCTAATACTTTATTTATCAGTCTAGAACTTTATTTTCGTAGTCTAGATATTTTTCAGTCTAACACTTTATTTTCACTAAACACTAGGAACGCGAAAGAGTGCGAACTGATTGTTCTGAACCAACGCTTCCGAAGAACAACTAGGTGTACGAGCCATAGCTTCACGTCGAAGTTGGCGGCTGCCACTTGGGAACCGATGGCGGAGCATATTTTGCACTCACAGAGCTCTCCTTCCTTCTCTTAACAAAATCCTCAATTTTATAAATGAAGAAATGAAAGTTCACAAAAAATCATATATCATATAAATTGTATTCGTATATTATTATAATAGGGTTTTAATATAATTTAGAATTTAGTATGGAATAGATGGTTTTAGGTGGATAATTACTGTTTATTCAGGCTTATTCGCATCTGGATTAAACCGTGTTTATCCGTGTAAACTCGGTTAAGTGAAAATCATTATAATCATTTAGTAATATAATTAGAATGATGGTTGGATATAGTTACAATCATTGTCTGTATAAATACGGGTTACTCAGTCTTATTCACTTAGTTATTTACTCGGATATACTCGTATTAATACGAATTGATGCTGCTTGTAACCGTCTTTATGCGCATAAATAAAATACTGAATTACTATGAATTAGCACTTTTTATTCATGCAGGAGTCGGGTAAAATGATCCTATAGATTAATTTCGGTATTTTTTTATAGAGGAGTGTAAAAGATGGATGATATTAAGACCAAAAAAGAGTTTGAAGAAGCAAGAAGAGAAGAAATGCGAGAAACACTATTTAATGCTTTTGACGGAAACTCTATTTTATTTGAAATATATATGAAACGTGGTTGGTTGGATCGGCTTTTTACAGACCGTATTCTAGATATGGATAAGGATGCTTTATATATTTCTAGTCAAGTTGCTGAGATTATTGAAACAGAACCACATGTCATAAAGAATAAGAGACGGGTATTACTGCAATATATCAATCCTGAAGAATATGGAGAGGGAAATGCACTGACTTATAAACACAACTATATCTCCGTCTTTAAGATGAAAATGATTCACGGACTAACTGGTGAAGGATCTGAATATACTTTACCGCAACTAAAGGAGCTCATTTATGGTCAAAACACTTTAAGTACTAAAAAGAATAATTCTCAAAATCAGGACAATGAAATACTTATTAAATTGATGAGAAAAATGGAACAATTTGAACAGTTCCAAGGTATGGTCGAGAGCGGAGAGTTTTTTGAAGAAATTGAAAATCGATTAAAAGTTGCCACTGATCGTCTCATGGAATCAAACCAGGATATAAATGCTATCAATACAAAAATAACTGAGATTTATGAAAAGATAATCTCTTCAAACACTTCGATAAATGATAAAGAATCTTTACAAATGGAATTAAAAATATTAGCGGAAAAACATCCAGCCCATGCATTCACAATAAATATGTTTGCAAATGCAGCTCAGGATCGGATATCTCACTTTAAACAAGCCGAGCGGGAACTTCAGATATTAACCATTAAAGAAAATGTAGTGAATCTATTTGAAAAATTTGAAGCAGCTAATGATGACTCTGAAAGAAATGCAATTCGAGCTAAACTTCAAAAAATCGCAAATGATAATCAAGATTTAAGCTATGACATTCGTTTCTGGTTATCTACAGCTGGGAGAGAGAAGAGAAAGAAAGGATTTTGGTCCATGTTTTCTCGGTAGTTCGGGCTCTCTGTTTGTTGTTTTGATTGTCTAAAGTCTAACGACGAGCTCGTTATGAAATCCTCCCCCTACAATGAACTATTTGAAAATTGTAGGGGACTTTCTTGTCGTTAGACATGGTGTTGATTAATTAATAGGACATGAAAGTCTAATTGTAATATACTAATATATATATTTATTAATATACTAATATGAGGTGATACATAATTGAAGTACGCAGGGATGATTTTAGGTGGAATATTATCAGCAATAGGGCATATGATAGCGTTCATTTTCAAAAATATCTTCATTGCAATTCGTCGATTTTCAATGGATCCAGCAAACAAGAATACGATATGGAATCTTCAAGCATTTTCAATTCTGTGTGTGTTGATGCTTCTATTTTTATGGCTCGTAGGACGTTATCAGGACGTTATCATTGGATTGAGGGAACCGGTGTTTTATAGGGCTATCCCTTTGTTAATACCGTGTTTTCTTGGACACATCATATATTCATCTCCAGCACTTTTCAAAAATACATACTCTAAGCCCATTATTCAAACATTTTTGAATGCGTTTAGTATACTGGCATTAGGTCAAATTCTTATGCGATTTATTCCTGTGAAATATGGTGTTTCAATAGCATTCTTAATGCTAATAAGCACTGTTGCGCTTACTTTATATTACACTTTAAATATGAGCATTAAGAATACAGTATGGAATAAGTTGAATATGATGGTTGAAAAGGCTGAAGGTCAGGAATCTATTGTAGTTAGTAATGATGATGAAAATGTTAATTCTAAACTAGCCGACTTAGACTTGATAGATTTGAATGAAAAAGGTTGCTTATCAAACCTAAGATATTACTCCGAGGAATGTAAATTAGAACTTTTCCAAACAGTACCTACTAAAGAAAGACAGAGTGAACTCATAACTTTGAATCGAACCGACCGGGCACAACATGGTCAATTCATTGGTGGAACCGGTGCGGGTAAAACACTATTAGCGACAAATTTGATAACACAGGATTTATTAAATGATTATATAGGGTCAACCATTATTGAACCAAAAGGATCGCTTATTAAACGTATATCAAATTTTATGGAGAGGACTGGTAGACCATACCGCAGACTTGATCCTGAATGTGAATTCACTGACTGTTTGAATCCTTTATTCGTTCCCGAGAATCAAGATATTGAACCTATGATTGAAGCAAATGTATCAGCATTTCACGGGTATTTGGGACCAGACGCAGTACAATACTTTAAATCACGTGCTACAAATCTATTGCGAGTAGGAATCAAATCATTGAAATTTGCTTTTGGAAATGATGTAACGTATAACGAACTTGACCGGTTAGTGCAGCCAAGTAATGATGATTATCGTGCAGAAGTTTTATCTATTTTAAGAGGAAAAGGAAAAGAGAATTTAGTGCCGCTGCTTATGGAATACACCAGGAATATGGCGGGTTCACAGAAGACTCAAGAACACGCGATGCAAACATATTCAAATCTATATGACTATTTAAGTGAATTGACATCCAATAGGCACATACAAAAAATATTTTGCGGTCCATCTACATTTAATATAGATGACGCTTTGGAAAACGGAGAAGTAGTTTTGGTTAACGGTGCCTACGGAACACTTCAAACACTTACTTATACAGTAGGAAGATTGTATTTGAATCTTCTAAGAGCAAGTACTTTTAGACGTAGCTTGAATGATAAAGTTAGACCCCATCAATTAACGGTTGATGAAATTGAAATGTTTGCTGATGAAGAATTCTCAACATTTATGGAAATGGCTCGTGAATTTGAGGTCTTTGTCAACGTAATTCATCAGGGTAATGTACAGTTAGAGGATGTAAGTAAACGTCTAGGAACAATGGTTAAGCAGAATGCTGTTCAAAAATTCATACTGGCAGGATTAGAAGTTGAAGATGCTAAATATTATGCAGATATGATTGGTGAAGAATATAAAATTGGTCAAAGTACTGGCACCGATGAAATGGAAGCAACGGGATTCAAGACACAATTGAAGGAAGAGAAAAGATACACTGTCTTACCCAAACAAATTTCAAACTTAAAGGGGTATAATCCTGAGAATGGTGACTATGGAGAATGTTTATTCAGAGGCGTCCATAATAACGTACGTCAAGAGCCTGTGATTGGAATTGTACTGCCATTATCAAAAAAATTATTCGCTCCTCTAATAATTAAAGATTTGGAGGTATCCAACCTCGAAGTTGTAAATAAGGATAATATTGTTACAGATAATATCGCAGTTACAAAAAATAACTCGCAGGTAAATAATGATATTTTAACTCGAATAAAGAACAATGCTAATGAAAAAAAGGAACAAAAAAATACTAATAAAGTGGAATCCGCGGCAAATGTCGCAGTTGCTGATGGCGCAGTTTATGGAATGCCAGGAGAGGAGAAGAAAGGACCGCTTGTTCGACGTAGTTCAGCTTGGGACAAAGATGACGGATCTTTAGAAGTGACCGAACCAGAAATAACAATTCAAAAAATTCCCGGAACCAAAGTGGCCGGGAATGAAAATGGTATTATATTTCAGCCGGCAACTGTTGATCAGACTGTGCATCAACTTGCTGAAAGAATGAGGACGGAAGCAAGAGGAGCACGAGATAATAAAGAGAAGAAGGAGGAGGAATAAACCTCCTCTTTTTTTTATTCTCTTTCTTCTTTTAATTCATGGAACTCAACATTAAATTCTTGATATGCAATACGTCCTAGAGGGGTTAAAGTGTAGAGTTTTTGTCTTCCCGATGAAATATAGCGTGCTAGTCCTAGTGCTTCAAGCCAACAAACGGCAAAATTTAGTTCGCCACGACGAACCTGGCTGTTTAATGATAAGTCTTCCTTATTCCAATCTTGTTTAGAGAGTGACTGCATAACCATTTTTGCTCCATTTGGAAGCTTTTTTATCATTTCTTTTAAGTAAGGTTGAAGTGTTGTGTTCATGTTAAATTCGATAGCCATTTGGATCGCGCCTTTCATAAAAAGTGGTATGTTAATTAGTATAGTATCACATATATATATTTATTAACATACAGACCATTAGTAAAGCGTGCATATAAAATATGGAAAACAGCAAATTTGATTCGTTGCCTACAAGATACTTTATCCAAATTTCCAGTATTCATAACATGAAATTCAAAAATATATGAAATGCTCAATAAATGATGCTTCGAACCAAGGCGAAAATTGGTGGTTTGATTAGTTGCAAGTTGATTTGAATGTTATTATTTTCTGCTATAGCTGACATGATTGATTTTCTATACGTTGATGCTCGACTCCAATTGAGTTTAATGGATTTACCTTGCTCATCAGAAGAAAAATAGATTCGACCTTGATTTTCATCAAAAGATTTTATGTGTCTTAAGTTTACAAAAATACCGCTATGAACTCTGATGAATTTGTTTTTTTCTAATTTCTCTTCTAATAATGTGTAATCATGAAGGGATTTAACTTCAGAAATAATTTCGCTTTGGAGATGATAATTTATCTTATTATTGCAATCAACCTGTACATAGATAACTGAATAGAGATCAAGTTCTACAAACTTAAATGATGGCTCAATTATAATACTATTAGTATGACCTGCTAATGCCATTAGTATATCATAAGATGTGTTATAGGCATCTGCAAACTTGCGAAGTGTCTGAGGCATTGGGATTATCTCTGATCCATTCTTCCTGTTTGAGCCGAGCTCAACATCTCGAATATAACCGTGGCTTAAACCGCTCAATTGTGCTGCCTTACGCAAACTGTAGTTGCAGGAAATTCTAAGTTTTTCCAGATGTAATCCGATTTGATTTTTCATAAAACGCTCCTTAATTGAGTTCGACCAATCAAAAGGTTAGATAATCAGATAGAACAAATTGAAATGATAATAAGCAAAGGATAGTGGTTATTATTTATCCTGACAAAGCTTAACATATTTTTATGTAATTGCAATATTCATCATTCCTAAGGAGTAAAATACTGTGTTGAATGAATGTAAATTAGGGTATTTTAACATTATAATAACTTGACTTTCAAATAGTTGGGATATATATTCAGTGTGTTTGATATTTGATATTGAGTGATTACCAAATATATTTTTAATATTTAATCAATAAATTTTGAGGAATTGAGAAAGGGGTATATACTAATATTATAAGATACATGAAAGGAGTTAGTCACAATGCATCTGTTCTTTGATCCTTCAGTCCTGCCAGTTACTACAACTGATAACGATGGGGAAATTCTTTATATCCGTACAAATGGTTTGCATTACTACGGTTATCCTGATCTTATAATTAATCAGGATTTTGAACAAGGAGAGCAAATGATTCTCGACATCCTGGATCGTATTTTTAAAATGAATTTTAATGTTGCAGCCACTTGGGTTTACAACGGACGGCTATTTAAACTTGATGTCGTGGCAGACGGTTTGGCCCGAATTAATTTAATAGATGAGGATGAAGTAAGAATTGTATCGGTTAATGATCCTATCACTGGTTTTATCGTTAAATATAGAACTAAAGGCCTTGAATCTTTGTACGACCATCCAGAGGTTGAGGTTGATAGTGGCGTAGAATATGGCCGCGAAATACTTGGCTATCTTGTTGACCAAGTGGAAAATGGAGAAATATATGATCATGAGACTATAATTACCTATGAGAGAAAGTTATATAACATTATCGTTACAAACGATCGCTTAGGCAATTTTGTTTTGGAAATTCATAACGAGCTTAATCTTGATTCAGTACTTAGAAGTACCAATAAGCATAAGCCGGAAAAATCATCTTATTTGAAAAGAGTAAAATAGGGTATCTTTTTTCTATAGACCTATAGTAGTATATTAGTATATATATTAGATTATTAATCAATATACGACTGTTAATCTTCAGAAAGGAGTATTTAATGGGACAAGATGCAAAGATCATCGAGGAGCTAGATTTTTTTCTAACCCATCCAGCATGCAGTGTAATGAATTTAGAGCATTTTTACAATACATGTTTACATTTCTATGACTCAGTTCCCTTATTGAGCATTGTTGGACACATGAAAAGAATGAGCCCAAGCTTATTAGCGGAGTGGTCTTTGACCAATCCTATGGTAGCGAACCTCCTAAAAGACTTGGATCCGGGGAGAAATAACGGGAAAGTACATAATATAACAATTACCATTGACCTTTCTAAGCAAGCAGCTGCAAAAAAGGGAATCTATCAAGTTGAATGGATTACGGATATAGCTGACTCGACAATAAATCATCATTTTAAAAAAAAGACATTATTAGTAACTGATATTAATGATGGAATAGTAAGTCTCCTAGGATTAAGTCTTATCGATGAAAACAAATACAATCTTTATATAAAAACGAGGAGGAAATAAAATGAATGAAGCACTGGGAGTAAAACCAATTACTGAATATAAAACATCTCTCCGCCGTAAAAGTATTCATCAAGGCACTATTATTGGAGTAGAGAATCACTCACCATTCGGTCAAAAAATGCAAGTTGCCCTTGTTGAACTAAACAATGGTTTGAAAGGACTGATATACGAGTCTCAATTTGACAAGCAAAAGTACAGATCACTTGTAGGGTTTATCGACCATAAGGTCGATTTTATGGTTTTAGATGTAACAAGACTTGGGAAAGATGCTGCAAACATAAATGTTTTCGACGAAGAAAAAGGCATTGTCCTGCTTTCACGTGTACAAGCACTTGAGGAATTGCAAGAAGAGTTTTGGGAAACGGCTGATATAGACCATGTGGTCACAGGAGTTGTATCGGGGTTTGAGAACGAAAGGCTTTACGTCAGAGTTAAGGGAGTTATCTGTGTATTACCAATTCCTGACTATGAATATGACTGGACAGTATCTGGGAGGAATCTTGTCGCACTTGGAACTGAGCTCACAGTTAAGATTACATTTATTGACCGGGCTAAGAGACAAGTCCGTGTTTCACGTAAGGAACTGCTTGAAGATCCTTGGAATCGCGTACAAGAAAAATTCGGTGTAGACAATTTTTATAGTGGACGAATTACAAGTGTGGTTGATAATGTTGGAGTCTTCGTTAAATTGGCACCTGGCATCGAAGCATTAGCTTGGTATCCTGATGAGCGGAAAATGCCGAAAGACGGCATTTTGGTTGGAAAAACATGCACGGTTCGAATAAAAAATGTGAATCCGAAGAACAGGCGTATAGGAACAAAAATTATTGATTTCCCTCATGAAATCTAAGAAGGAGATGGCCGATGCAGTATGGATAATCTCGTATCTCCACTTATTAAGCCTGAACATACAGTTGTTGCTGAAAAGCAATTTCTGGATGATCCATATGCCTATGTAACACAAATTGATAAACTTACTAAACATGATTATTACTATATTCTTCAAAAGATAGAACAAGGATGGATAACAGACCGAGATGTAGAACTTGTGAAATTCCTTCATGTCCATCGTTGGATAACACTATCTCAAATTGCAAGATTGTTTTTCTTCGACGTTGAGCGATATGGTACAGTAAGAAAACGAGTTAATCGATTATTGAAGTACGGGTTAATTCGCAAATTACAATGGTCGAGTTATTCCAGACCGACAGATAATAAACCGAGTTTTTATGAATTAGGTGCAAGTGGAGCAGATATTCTGAAATATAAATATGGAACACTTCTTGGAAATCGTGATCCTCGAAGTTTAAAACCAACAACAATGCTGTACAGACAGCGATATATAGCAACGAATGAACTCTACGTTCAATTGCGTCATTCTTTTGAACTTGTACATTTTGAATTTCATCCAACTTTGAGTTTTAAGGAGGATCAACAAGTACCAACTGCAAAGTACGTGCTAAAGAACCCAAAAGGTTACATGATACCATTTTATCTGATTTGTCATAGAGAAGATGAAAAATGGCTAAAAACAATACGTTATCAAGCTAAATTTTACGCTGACTATATTTCTGCAGTTGATAAGGATGCAACATTAGTAGTACTAGTTTCATCTGACGCTAAAGCGAGTTTGGCAAGTAAGATAGTTGAACAAGAAGGTGCTGGCCCTATTACTTGGTTTGTAACGGATAATGATCTCTATGATAGTGAGATTAGTCTGAATAAAGCATTCTTCGCATATCAAGACGGGGAGAAGATATATTATGATTTGCAGTAGATTTGCAAAATGGAGGGGAAGACGAGTTGATATGTACGATGAAAATCCAACTCCTAACGGATGTTCAACAGTATGAGCAGCTTAGAGATGTAACAAAACGTTTTAGTCAGGTGTGTAACCATATTAGTGAGGTTGGATTCGTGACTAAGACTAGTCGAAGTAAGGTTAAGCTTTCTAAGGAATGTTACCATCAAGTTAGACAAATCTACAATCTTCCGGCACAAATGGTAGTTAGAGCGGTTGGGAAAGTCGTGGAAGAATACAAAACTGGGGTAGGGTCTATGGTTACATTTGAGGAACATACTTCAGTCGTTTACGATACAAGACTATTAACGTTTAAATGGATGCAGTCAGTATCGATTTCTACATTGACCGGTCGTATTGATGTTCCTTTTAAAGTAACAGGTTATCGTCGAGGAGCTTATGATCGACGAATTACCGGTCTTGCTGATCTTGTTTTGGAAAGTGGAGTGTTTTATTTACTTCTTGTAGTGGAAATGCCAGAGGAGCCGAGTATTAAAACGTTAGAGTTTGTTGATATTGTTTCATAGTTTAATACCAGTATATTAGTTAGTATATATACAACAATTGAAAGGAGGTGTACATGTGAAAAGACTATTCTTAATATCTGATGATAATGATTTTTCGGAATGGATAGTTGATGAACTGGCTGAAACGGGTAGATTTACAAGAAGTATAGATTCCTTTGATTTTTTTATTCCTCAATGGAGTGCCTCTCAAGGGGCAGATTATATTATCTTTACCGATTCAGTGGTCACTTCGGATGAGAATCTATTGCGGATATATCGAGCAATACGCAAAGAGTCACCGGAAACTGTGTTTTTATTTATTCATCATCGAGATGAAAATGATCTGACTAAGCTTCTAGTTGCTGAGGGGAATTTATGTGTAAGCTACAATGAACTCGAAGCTGGTTTAATGGATAGTTTGATTAAACAACATGTTACCCGTGAATCAATGCCTATAATCCAGAAGCAGCTCACTGAAGAAAATTTGAGAGTCTCAAAAACAAATTTTGAAATACAAGAGAAGAGTAAATTTCCACAGCAGCTAGAGGAAGTAACCGAAGTCTTTATAGACATAAATGAAAGAAGTAATTCTATAGATGGCAATAAAGATGAGTTGTTATCAGGTGACATGTTGCCGGGTAAACAAGCTGAAGTGCTTGAACATAATACTCCAAATGATGAAACAGAAGTCAAAGAATTTAAACCACAAAAAAAGCGATCATCTGCAGAGCAAAAGGAAAAACTCGCGCGGATTAAAGAACGCATCATTATTGAAGAAAAAATAATTACTATTCATGTGCCTGTACATTACAATTCAAAACTTATTTCGATTGTTAGTCTTTATCCCAGAGCAGGATCCACATTTGTAACGTCAAATTTCGCACGTATGCTGGGAGAAAATAAAGTTCCTGTTGCTGTTTTGGAACCGGTTATCGAAAATATTGGATCAACCTATTACGAATTAATGCATGGGGAAGTTAATGCACCCAAAAATTGGGTATCATATGCTGAACAAATTAAACAATCCGGATCTGTACATCAAGATAATATATGGAGTAGCCACGGTGTAACATGGATACCATCTGGATTAGAACCAATTAAGGAATGGAATGAAGAAAACAATCTAAAACTTCTTCTTTCAGCAAATCGCTTTCCCGTGACTATTTGCGATATTTCTTCCAGATATAATGACCATAATTGCAAAAAGTTTATGTCTATATCAGATGAAATTTGGATCGTTGTAGACGGGGATCCAGTAGCTTTAAACCAACACTATAAAACTATTGATAAGCTAAAAGAGGAGTATGATACTAAAACAATTCGAATAATCGGAAATAGATGGAATCAGTATATTAACAACTCGGAATGGAAAGAGGCTGTTTTACTACCGATTCTCACTCATATTCCCGACCTTGGAAATATAGTTCTTAAACAAATGTGGGATGGAAAAATGGCTTGGGATGATATGAAAATCAAAAATATCCTAGCACTTCCCTTTAAACCAATGGTTCGAGCAGTTGTTGCTAAGGAAATGTATAACATGATGAAGAAAAATTATGGACTGAGCTCGAAATGGAAAAATATCATTAAACATATTAAAAATTTAGATGATGAGTCAAAAGCGAGAAAAATGTAGAGAGGCGGGCACGAATCAATATGCGTAAATGGTTCTCGGTAATTCTTGGATTATTATTAATATTTGGCTGCGGTTTTGGTTTTGTTCAATATATGAAATCCTACCAGCTTGATGTCACTACAATGGAAACGGTCAAGCCTGTTCGATTAATCCAAGCGGGCGAACTGATAACATCGGATATGTTGAAGATTGTCTCAATACCAACAGTTCAACACATGGATAACGCGATAACGGAGCAGCAGAAAATTGAAGGGAAACGTGCAATAGTACCGATTGGGGAAACAGAAGAATTCCTATCCTGGAAAATAGGAGAGGATACTCTTTATCCTACGGCTGACGAAACATATATTGGATTCAAAGTCGATATAGTTGGCGCGGTAAATAATATGGTTAGACGTGGAGATAAAGTGGAGGTATGGGTTGAATACACAGAACCAAAGCTACTGGATGAATCAGGTAATATTATCGATCCTGACTTACTAGCATTAACAAACGATGTAGCGATTAAGACCCTAGCTGGCATGAAAAAAATCTATAATGAATTGCTCATACCAGACCTTACGGTCGCATACGTCAAAGACCAAGAAGGTAAAGAGATTATTGATTTGATTCCTACAAATAATTTAGGAATCCCCTTGAGCTCTTGGCAGCGTGATCAAGAAAATATGGAGCGATATCGTCAAAATGCTTCTGCTCAGCCAGCATACATTACTTTCATTATAAGTGAGTCAGATTATGCTAAGTTTGCGGAAGGTCAGAAGGAAGGAGTTATTAAATTAGGTCTTCCAGGGAATAGCGAGTCAATTGGAACGATAATTCCGTCAGAAAGTACAAAAGCAGAAGATGTGAAAAATTAAACAGGAGGTATTGAAGAATGAAAATAATGTTTGCACTAAAAAACCCTCAATTGACT
Organism: Paenibacillus sp. 2TAB26; assembly: GCF_052115145.1. Lineage (NCBI taxonomy): Bacteria > Bacillati > Bacillota > Bacilli > Caryophanales > Paenibacillaceae > Paenibacillus > Paenibacillus sp. 2TAB26. The sequence goes on along the minus strand of NZ_JBFRGC010000011.1, from coordinate 146,502 downwards.
GAAGCGATAAGCAACATCGTTCCTAGTCATGTAGAAGCTAATTACTCTTATAACGAAACCGAATTAACTAAAACTATCACTCGTTTAAGTCAGGAACTTAATTTTCTTATCGTGCAAGAAGATATTTTTTATGATTCCCATCCATGGGAATGGTTAGGCAACATTAAGAATTTAGTTTCTGATAAAACGAAGATCATTGTAATCCTGTCTATAAATACTGACTCCTTATATCGCGAACTTTTCAACCGAATTTGCCTAGAACTTGAAATTACGCTTGTACAAGGGGCATTAACAAACCAAGATATTGTCGATGAGATCAATGGACGGGTATTTAATAATAAAAGGACCGTCGACTCTAATATAGCAGGCAGATTAACTACATTTATTGCTGCATCACCTAAAGATGGAGCAACTACAGTTGCTATTTCCACATCAATTTGTCTGGCCCAACGTTTGCCGGGTCAAAAGGTGCTCTTGCTTGATCTAAACTTAAAAAGCCCAGAAGTAAGAGATCATCTTCTGATAACAACGGACAAAGGTTACCCTTTAATACAAGCAGATTGCGATTCCGGAACACTGGAACAAAATACCTTATTGAAGGCATGCGATCAGATAAAAGGTATCGAAAACCTGTACATTCTAACTGGACTTCAGCGTAGAGAATATGCTGAGAAGATTTCAGTTGATGAGATTGAACATCTTCTAACTGTAGCAAAAGCAACATTTGATTATGTGATTGCTGATGTACATACCTTTCCAGATCAAGCTGCTACAGTAAAATGCGTTAAGAATGCTGACGACCGAGTGGTTGTGGTTCAGTCGGTAATAACAAGCTATCAATCAACATGGAATGATTGGTTTAATAGCGTGTGGCAGCATTATGGATTGAAAGAAAGTGATTTTCATCTTGCATTAAATCGGGATCTTAATGCGGCAATGGATGGATTTCAAATAGAAAAGTCAATGGGTAGTAAAATTGTTTCTCGAATATCAAACGTCGAGAAAGGTGCTGGGATTAAAGCGATAAATTACGGTACACCACTCTACCTTAATGAGGATACAGAGACTAACGAATTCCGTACTAATATTCTTACTTTGAGCGGCTGGCTTGCTAATAGAGCAAACCTTGAGCTTACAGCTGTGGAAAACGATAAAAAATCTGCACTACATGGAAAACGGGTAGGGTTTTTGCGCCGTTTAATGCCGTGATAAGGATGGGGAATAATGTTAGTCAAATCGAAGCGTAAATCAAGAAAAAAATTCAGTATTGTTGAACATTTACAGGCTGAAATCAAAGGGAATAAACAAGAAAAGCTAAGCAAAGGTTATCTGCATCGATCACTTGATGAAGTAGTGAAAATAGTTCAAGAAACGTTAAAGAGTATTGAAGGCTCAGGAGATGAACAAGAAGATTACCGGGAAACAATTCATAATGCAGGTCTAGGAAATCCCATTGCACAAGAAAAAGTTAAAGCAGTAATAAAACAAATAATTAACGAAAAGATGCTTTATGCAAATAACGGGAGCTTACATGGCATGAGTTTATCTGAAGCGGTCTTCTCTCTTACAGTAGGGGCTGGATACATTGAAGATTTATATAAAGCAAAGGATATCGAAGAGGTACAAGTTAACGATAAAGCAATATATGTAATGAAAGATGGTGTATCTGTTAAGCATCTTCGAGAGTTTGAAACAACAGAGCAAGTAATTAGACTTCAAGAGCGACTTGCATTGTACGGGCGAGCAAGGATTAATGAGCAGCATCCAATCTGTCATACCTATATGTTTAATAAAGCTCGTCTTACAATGACGCAGTCACCATATTCAGCGTTTCCAACCATTGCTATTCGTAACTTTATACTGAAGGATCCAAGTTTATCCACACTAGTTGAGAGAGGCACAATTGATGAGAATATGATGTCACTTCTCATATTACTTGTTCGTTATCACGCTTCAATTATTGTGGCGGGCGGAACAAAAACAGGTAAGACCACTACACTCTATGCACTAGCAAAAGAAATACCAATTTTGGAGCGAATTCTAACATTGGAAACCGAATTTGAAATGATGTTACATGAACGCCTACCAGGACGTAATATTGTACCATTTCAAGCACTTCCTGACTTGAATATTTCAATGGAAGATGCCTTTAAGCCACTGCTTAGAGAAAGTCCTGATCGTATAATCATAGGAGAAATGCGAGGATCTGAGGCATCGCAAGCTGTACAAGCTGCACTACGAGGTCATGACACAATGGTATCTTTGCACTCCAAATACCGGAATATGATAATTACTGACATCATGGATATGGTTAAGCAAGATGGAAGGAATCATGATAATGAAATGCTAAAAAACCGGATTGGTCGTGCATTTAACATTGTCATATTCCAGCGATTCGTGAAGGTTAATGAGTATAAAAACCGGAGGGTTATGACAGAGATTACTGAAATTATCCCTAAAGATAACGGTGAAATTGAAATGAGTCCATTATTTCTGTGGAACACAAAGACTATGAGCTGGGAAAGAACGGAAAACAAAATTAGCGAAGGTCTTATGGAGCACATGATGACACATGGTGCTGAAGAGAGGGAATTTTCCGAAATAGGGGTTTATTAATATGGGAATTATCGAACTGATCTTTCTATTGTTGTTTTCCATAGGAATATTATTAATCATAGGCCCAATGATAGGACAATTAATCGTCTTTTTATCAATTTTTAAAAGGAATAGATTTTATGATAAGAGACGGCTACATGGGAGGGTTGATACTCAGAAAAAAGAAAATCGGATTAATTCGCATCCATTTATTAGGCAGGTTGAAGAAAGCTTAAGTGTAGCAGAAATAAAAATGTCATTAAATACAATGCTGTCAATCTGTCTAGCCATTGCATTTATTACTTTTTTGTTGTGTTATCGCATAATGCCATCTCCTATAAATAATGCTCTTGTTGCTTCCCTATTTGGCTGCTTTCCGCTTCTATGGGCATGGTCGAAGTTCCAACGAAAAACCTTATCAATGTCATCCGTGATGATACCCGCAGTTCAAAATTTTATCGGTTATTTTACTGAAGCAGACAATCTTGAAGGAGCAATTTATAAATCTGCACGAACTGCTCCGCTCGAGATTGCTAGTGAGTGGAATCGACTAATAATGGATCTCCAAACTGGGGAGCCGCCGGATGTTTCCATTATTCAATTCGCAGAGAGAGTTGGGAACGACTGGGCTCATTATTTTGCAGATATTCTTATTACTCATTTAGAGACCGGTGTAGACATAACACCCTCGTTGTTCAAACTAATAAATGAAATGCAAAATGCAGTTTATAACGAGGAAAAAAGAATTACTATGCTACAGGCTTATAAATGGGGAACGTTTTTGATGGTCGGATTATCTGTATTTGTTGTTTATTACAACATTCAAATTGATCCAAAAAACAAGTTCTATTATTTTGAAGATCCGTCAGGTATAAGGATTGTTTCTCTTTCAATCTTAATTCTATTTTCATCTTTTGTTGGTGCCATGAATATGGGTAGGAAAAAATTATAGATAAGGAGGTGATAATCAATATGAGTTTCGTTATGTGGATGTTCGCAATGGTATTTATATTTGGGCTGATATTCATTATTCTACCTATTTCTAAAACGTTTAAATTTCGTAACCGTCTCCGAATCACTTCTGCAAGGAATAGAAGAAGAGATAGTATCCAGGGGTTTATACAGCATTCAATTAAGAACGAAAATACAAAGCAGTCGAACTATAAGATTATGCGATATTTAAAGACTGCTGGATATCCGGCAGGTATGCAGGCTTTTCATTTTAGATTAATTCAAACTGCTGCTCCAATTGTAATGGGGCTAGTCATGTTAGGGGTTTACGGGATCAACAATATTAAGGCTGCTAATATTCAATCATTTCCGATTATACCGTTCTTAGCAATTATTGTTCTTAGCTATATTTGTCCTTATTTTATTCTCATCTACTATTCCAACAAAAGAAGAGAAATGTTGGCGGAGGACATTGTAAAGTTTTCACATCGCTTAGTAGTTTGTATTACTGATAAAATACCGATCTACTACGCAATTAGAAGGGCTGGAAGAACTAGTAAAGTAATAAAACCGTACGTTGATGATTTGTTAATTGATTGGATGAATAACCCAAGGGCAGCGATACTACACTTTGGCGAACAAATCGGAATTTCTGAAGCATTACCACTTACCAATACTCTCTTGGCCACATGGAATGCACCGCAAGAAAAGATAATCGATTTGTTTCATCAACAGATACGAAACATTGATACCATGCGAGATTTTCAAATTAAAAAGAAAATAGAAGCTGGTCCATTACGTGTAACTTTTATTGTATTAATACCTTTTCTTGCTGCTGCAACACTTGTCATGCTGCCTTGGTATAACAATTTTATGGATATTTTGAGAGTGTCATTCTAAGAAAGGAGAGCTTTCTTTATGGAGAAATTACCACTAATTGTTGTTGTCAGTATCATTGCAATAGGTATCTGCTTCTGGGTTTTTAATAACCCAAATGGTGTAGGAAAAGGCATAGAAAATGGCGGGACCAATGTTAAATTACGTATAGAACAAGCAACATCACCAGAAAACTAAAAGGAGTTTTAAAAATGGAAAAATTACCACTTATTGTAGTTGTATCAATTATAGTTGTAGGAATTTGTTTCTGGATCTTTAATAACCCTAACGGAATTAATGATGGGCTAAGTGATGGAGCTGGTCGCATTAATACTAAGACTAGCACCTTTGATTATTCCGGCAGCGTGGCACCTGGAGCAGGTCATTCGATGCCGTAATAAAAACTTCTAGAAGCAAACTAAGGAAGGGAGTCTGAATAATCGGAAAATTAGCACTCACCGTTATTTTATTAATTAGTGCGGTTGGAAATTCGAACACTATTAATGACGGTTTAAGCGACGGTGGAACTCGGATTAATACCAAAGGACGAGTACGTTTGATTATACCGGTAGCGTAGCTCCTGGAACTTCTCAGACAATGCTATAAGACAATTAAACATATTTCAAAATGAGGAGAATGTTAAATGGAAAAATTACCACTAATCGTAGTTGTATCAATTATCGTAGTAGGGATCTGTTTCTGGATTTTTAATAATCCTAACGGAATAAATGATGGTTTAAATGATGGCGCTACTCGAATCAATACAAAGACAAGCACTTTTGATTATTCTGGGAGCGTAGCTCCGGGTGCTGGTCAAACAATGYCATAAGACAATAAAACATATTTCAAAATGAGGAGAATGTTAAATGGAAAAATTACCACTAATCGTAGTTGTATCAATTATTGTAGTAGGGATCTGTTTCTGGATTTTTAATAATCCTAACGGAATAAATGATGGTTTGAATGATGGCGCTACTCGAATCAATACAAAGACAAGCACTTTTGATTATTCTGGGAGCGTAGCTCCGGGTGCTGGTCAAACAATGCCATAGAAGAGGAGTTTTTCAGTAATGGAGAAGCTGCCTTTAATCATTGTTCTGTGTATTATTGTTATTGGACTTTTTTCATGGGTTTATCTCTCGGACGATGGAATAAACAATTCATTGACCGATGGGTACGATCGTTTAAAAACTGAAGTACGTACGTATGGGTACAAGCCTGGACCCTAACTAATTTAGTGGGGGGAGCTCTTGCTCCCCCGATTTGCATTAAAGATTCGAGGGGATATTACATATGAAAATATTGAATACTATAAAAAAACCGCTTGGAAATCAAAAAGGAATTACTAATTTAATTACATTGTTATTAATTCTCCCTGCCTTCCTGGCTATTACCGTATTTGTATTATCATTTTTCACTTTCATTATGCGGCAGGCCAAGGTAGATGATATTAAGGATAGAGCAATACAAATGGTTCAAACTGAAGGGTACCTAAACCAAGAAATCATAAATGACACTCGAGAAAAACTCTCAAGCATTGGATTTCCTAGCGTGGTTAAAAACGGAATAACATACCCTAGTTTTACAGGCAGCACAATGACAATGGTTTTACGAGATGATTTAGATCCTACAGTAAGATTAGTGATTAAGTATCCCGCTTCGGATTTAGCAAGAGTGTTATCCTTTTTTGGAGCTTCTTCAGATGAAGATCCAGGTTATTTCTACCTCGAAGGAGAGGGTAGAAGTGAAAAATTTGATTAAGTTGAAGGTTTTGGGAAATGAAAAAGGCGGGATAGAGGTAATGCTGATTAGTTTAATTGCGTTACTATTTTGCACACTACTCTTTACTGTGTCCCTTGATTACATATTGCTCTCAAAGGATCAAAATAAACTGAAGAATGATTTAAATAGAGCAGTCCACGCCGCATCATTGTCAATAGATAAGCAACAACTATCAGTAGGATATTTGAAACTAGATACGACGACTCCTGGCACGAGAGCACAAGATATGTTTTATCGATACTTAAGATCAAATATAGGGCTCGATATCACTAACAAAGGAATCAAAAACAGCATTATAGGACGTGGAACACAACTGACAATTAATGAATTGGTATATGTTAACTGGGAATCACGAGTTATTGAAAATCTAAATTCTTCACCGTCCAGCTGCGTACTCGATGTATCCAGTATAAAGGTTTCATGTACGGTCACACTTAACCAAGGAACAGACAATCAAATATCTCGAGTAGTAAATCAATCAGTAATAGGGCCGTCTATAGTTGCGGTTATAAGCGCTGAACATAAGGGGATTGGACTCATATCCGATGAGCCATTACTAATACCCGCTGTACAAGAAGTAATATTCAGAAAATAATCTAGATATGTTAGGAGAAATTTAATCTATCGCTTATAATAGTAATATATATACTGATTAATATACTACTATTAATAATCGAATCTTTATTACTCATTAAGCGGTAAGAAGATTTCACTATCATTTGTAGAGAAGGTGATATTTACGATTTCCACTTTAGCAAAAATTAAATTGCCTACTGAAATGGATACTTTGTTTGCTACTTTAGAAGGGTTTGAAAACATTTATAGCTTAACAAAAGCGCTCTTTGAATGCTTAAAAGTTCGAGATAGCTTGACTGCTGATCATTCTTTAAGTATGGCAATACTCACATACGAAATGGCTTTAAAGTTTGATACTGCTAATGCGCCACTTTATTATACAGGTGCACTTACACATGATATCGGAAAGTTAGGCATGATCGATAGAATCCTAAAAGGGAGTGGCAAGCTTAATGAGGGTGATCACACCTATTTAAAAGCACATGTTACCTCTGGTTACGAAATTTTAATGAATCTCAATATGCCTAAGATCATGTTGGATGTTGTTAAATATCACCATGAAAAGTTCGATGGATCTGGTTATTTAGAGGGACTCTGTGGATACGATATTCCGCTACCAGGTCGGATCGCTTCCATTACCGATACATACTCAGCTCTTACATCACAACGAAATTACTCTAAACCACTGAATAAAGAAGAGGCAGTTCGAATCATGTTGAAGGACCGTAAACAATTTGATCCGGACCTATTACGATATTTTGTTTCTAATATTATTTCAATAGAGATGGAGAGAAAAAAATGAAAAAATTTATTAGTACTATTCTAGCGATTACTTTGCTATTGACGGCATTCAGCATGGTTAGTGCTGCAGACACCATCAAAGTAACAAAGACTTATGAGCTCTTAAAAGAGGAGAAGGTAGTTCAGTTCACTTTAGAAGGATATGATAGTGCCTTCACTGTCGAGTTGATTATGCCGAATGGAAAGAAAATTGATAGCAAGAACTCAACGAAACTCATACGAGAAGGAAAGAATGTCTGGGTGAACGCATTGAAAATTTCAAATGCTTCTAAAGGGAAGTATACATTCAATATTCAAGCACCTAAGGTTGCTTATTATAATTTAATCATTGAATTTCCGCTATTCTCAGACATTTCAAATCATTGGGCTCAGAAGGATATAAATGAATTTGTTCAAAAAGGGATTGTAGCCGGTTATGGTAATGGTCTTTTTAAACCAAACGAAAATGTAAATGGTGATGCTTTGGTTAAAATGGCTGTATTAGCATTAACTGAAGAACAACCTAATGGTAAGCGGATGTGGAAAAAGACTTTTCGATGGAAGGTAACAAATGAGGAGCTAAGTAGCAAAATGAGCTTCCAAGAATATAGTTTTATCGGAAGTAGCAATGAACCATGGTCTAAGCCATATTTCTCAGCTGCAAGTGATTTAGGAATTACAAATAACTGGGCAAATGATGATTTTATAAAATCATTCAAAAGGAAAGACGTCGCGCTGCTGGTGGCCAATATAATGAACATGGTAAAGATAAACAATTCTAAACCTGCAGTATTTAATGATACTTCCAATTTGTCCGATGAATATATGAAAGCAATTGAACTTGTAAACAATTTCAGTATATTTGGAGGCTATCCTGATGGTTCCTTTAAACCAGACAATCAGGTAACGAGAGCAGAAGCAGTTATAGTTTTATCTAGATTGAACGAATTTTTGAAATAACGAAATGATAATTTGAGGGGGAATTAGTATGTTGAAGAAAATGTTTAGTATTGTTCTTGCTCTTAGTTTTTTTATTGTTTCAATTGGATCGATCGGGAATGGTGTGGAGGCAGCATCCGATGCACCATTTAATGATATTGATAGTCATTGGGCAAAAGAGAACATTATCAAAGCTAAAAATAGTGGTCTCATAGATGGTTTCCCAGATGGATCGTTTCGACCAGATGCAATCGTTACAGCTGACCAGTTTGTATCGATGATGCTGCGCGTGTTCTCTGATGGAAACGGAAAATTGGATCAGGAATGGATAAACGAACTAATGTACATACAGCCTAGTGCAATTGGTCGTTTTAACACAGCTATGAAAAAGACAGGCTTTAACTTTACAAATGCTAAAACAGGATATTGGGCAAAGCCATATATCGACATGCTTTATGAGGTTGGTTTATTGCTGAGTTTTGATGAAGTCTTTCCTCAAAAACCAGAGATCTATAAGAAGCAAATTACAAGGGAAAAAGCATCCTATTTGCTAGGAGTTTGGGTAAGAAAATACGAAAAAGAATATGAGAATTTATATTCAGAATTTGTTATCGCTAATAGCGGACTGAAGGACTTCAATAGCTTTACGAATACAACTGTTAAGAATTTTAGAGGGGTTGTTTTGATGGCAGGGTTAATGAATGGATACCCCGATAAAAACTTCTATCCTCATCGGTACGTGACAAGAGCTGAGGCTTTGACAATGATTCAAAGATTACGTGACAAAGAGATTAGAATTCCATTTAAGCCTAATCTAGCAGGTAAGTATTATACGGAATTAGATGGCAGAATCACTTTATATAGCGATAAGACTAAATTTGATTATTACAACAGCATCGTTAAGTTGGCAGAACAAGACATTAAAACAGGATACTTTAGTAAGTCGAGTGGAAGTATCAATGTCTGGGACAGTAAAGATACATTTGAAAAAAATGATTTCTTAACTAGAATGGGAGATTACGATTCCGTTCCGCCATACGAGTTTTCAGCAGGCGTTGTTGGAGATAACACTCGCCAAATTGGTATAGCTTATCCCATTAAAAAATCAACAAATCATAGTCTTGCTTTCCAAACATCCGTTTTTGAGCTATTAGCAGGAACCGGAAAGGGAAAAGAGCTTAAAAACCTGCTGTCTACTTATGAAAAAGCTGGTAAGCCAGCATCTTTCAAGTTTAACGGTAAGAGCTTTGATTTCTTCGGTGAAGGTAAGTACTACGTTTTAAAAATGAATTATTAATTTTTAAAAGGAGTGTAAATACTTGAAAATTAAAAATATACGTACTATTTCAATGGTCATGATTTTTGCAATGTTTGTATCAATAGCTGCACTATTTGTATCTGCACCGGAGGCAGAAGCAGCAACCGCTAAACCACCAACAACTATAAACGGGTTTGCAAACACATGCGGTTACGTTCCAGAAAGCGATGGGAAAATACCTACAGATGTGAGTCCCTGTTCTGCAGGAACTACATCGAAAAGTGTAGGATATAAGTTTAATTCTAGTTTTTACTATAAAACCAAATGGGGGAACTTACCCGACGAACAACGCAAACTAATTGTGTATGGCACCCCTGAATCAGTGTCTAGTAGTATCCAAGGATTCAAAAACGGTTGGCAATCAGCTGGTCCAGAAACAGAAAAGAAAAATCAAGGACATTTTTATGTGAATGGAGAATACGGGGAGTACAGATACCTTGGTTATACGAAAGATGGAATGTTGTTCTCTAATATTCATTTTATCGTTGATTCTAATTCTGGTAATGCCCTTCAAGGAAAACACTGGGTTTTTAGTCCATGGAAAGATTTGCCTGGTAGCTATAAATACAAACCAGCCGGCGCTGGAGATGTTTATCGTGGAGTTAATGGTGTACAGGAAAATGTAATGCTTGCGAAGTTTGATGATTTAAGGGAAAACATATCTCGTTCGATTGGTTTTGATATTAAAAAAGGTGTTAAATATGCGGATAAATATGATGTACTACCCATATCATCCATTAACAATGATCCGCGAAATTACATGAGTATTGACCAAGCTCCAACTACTCGAGAAGCTGGGTTTGGAAATATGTATCACTATTCTTGGGAAACCCATTCGCTTTGGTATCACACATATGCATTGCAAAAATTTGAACCTGAAGAAAAGATAGCACCACCGGCTTCTTGTGCAGTAACACCTGTAAGCAACCAGCCGATCCCTCTCGGAAAAGAAAGTAAAGTGAAGGTTCAGCTTAAAGTAACAGGGACATTGAGCGATACGATGATGATTGGTAGTAAGCAAGCAGAGGCGCTTTATTATACGCGTAAGGATATATCTTCTTGGACGCTTACTGCAGAAGGGACAGATAATACCGCAAAAAAGATTTCTTCTAAAAATGCGGGTCAAGTCGTGCTCAATAATAATCTGGGATCAGGGTTAATTACGGTAGAAGTCGATACGAATAAAGTGGACAAGACAAATCCAAAACAGTGGAAATATAAAATAACTGCCGAATCTACGGCATTTTTTTATAACAACACGACAGCGACACCATCAAGCGTTGATTCAGGAGAATGTTCAGTTACCGTGACCTTTAAGAGTGATGGAAACAAAGGGCCAATGTTGAGCAGCTTTGAAGTCGTACCCGAAATTCATTTTGAAGATAAATCATCTTTTACAAATGATCAAGTGGGTTATGTTGACCAATCTTATGGTAAGGAAGTTGATTATTATACTTTTGAAATCTATAACGATAATGATAAAACAAAAGTAACAAAAACCTTTAACCCTGCTATTCCTGAGGTCAAAGCACCTAAAGCTGGATACTTGGATCAGAAAGCAGTAAACAATTTCTTGTATGATTTTATTGCTTCAAAATTTCCAAATGAATCGGTTACGGAATCTGTAACCAAGTCGTTTCAAATTAAACAGACGATAGTGGATAAAGATTCAACCATAAATAATACATCGATTGATTTGAAAACGATGGTTGTTGTACAAGGGCCTAAGATGGGACCTGTTTGTGGACCGGCAAATGAAGCTCAGCCACACGTTCCTGCGTATATCTCTCCTCAGACAACATGGGTATACGATTGGTATGATGTAGTACCGTTCCCCGTTCAAGAAGCAGCTCCAACATCAATTCCATCAAAAATGTGTGATACTCCACCTGGTTATGATGAGTTTGAGAAAAAAGTTTATATTGATGGTAAAGAGATCGATGCAAGTGTCTTTTTTGATAGTGAATACGTGTTTGGAGAGCCCAATACAGGAATAAGAGAAGTTACTGTCACTTATACAGCGCCTGATGGGGCCGTATCTCATAAAACGCAATATGTAGTAATCCATGAGACTAAGCCTCGTGTGGCCATAAGGCTTGAAGGGCTATATAAAGAAAATCGTACTATGAAAGCATACGATGAATCTGCTGCGAGTAATGATTCTTGGACTGAGCAAAATGCACCATTAAAAGTTACATCATTTAGCTATAAGGCTCCACAAGATCCAAATTTGAAATGCCGTGTAGGATATTGTGAAGACAATCTAAAAGAAAAACTGTTCATGTATAAGAGTACCGGTGTCTATAAAATGACTATTGCTGCAGAACGGGTTATTAAATACGCAGGTGGATCAATCACGCGTTATTCAGATCCTTACGAAGTAGAATATGAAATTCAGCCTGATCATAAGCCGGCGATCATTGCACACGCTTATAATTCTCAGATAAGCCGCTTAGATCAGCTTGAACTAAACTATCAAGTAGAGAGTACAGACGGCGATATAATCTCTGAAAAGCATATGCAAATTTTCTTTGATTCTGATAACGATGGTACATTTGATCAACTCGTATATGAAACTAAAGGGGAGGTTACGAATCTTCCGAAGTTTAGTAGGCTAGGACAGTACAAAATATTAGTCAATGCAAAAGAGAGTACAAATCAAGAACGGCTAATGGAATTTACATCTCCATCTGACGACAGAACTAAAACGCAGGAAAGCTTCTTCTTTATAGATAATTATGCTCCATCTAGCGAGCTGTACATTGATGTTCCTGTCGAAAAGCCAGATATGGACATATTCTTCCTCTTGGATTCAGCTTTAACACAGTCCAAAGCTGACTATGTAAAGAATAATAAAGTCACTATCACAAACGCTTTTACTACAAGTAACATGCTTGCGAACGTAGGTATATGGGATATGAAAACATATACTTTTGATCAACCAGGCAGTACGACTAATAATTCTGGAAATTCCTATCCGCCTGATTCTGTGGTTTATACGAGCGAAGGTGGTTACACGGGTACGTTGTCGAGAACGAATGTATCAAATGCACCGTATTCCAGAGATGAGGGGAGATCTGTTTCTAAAACAGATAGCAAGACTGAAACAGATTCTTGTTCAAATACTGTAACTGCATCGTATGATAAAGATGGAAAACACTCAGGCAGTTCAAACTCAAGCGTTTGCCCAGGTAGTAAATCCTATAGCGACGGTTCATATTCAGGAAGTTTGAGTGAAACAGGAAGAACAAGCGTAGGTTCTTGTGGGGGTACCGGACCCAAAAATGGTACTTGTTCAACAAGTTGGACGGTGAACTATTCAGGGACTGTATATTGGACTCGCGATGTATGGGAGCCGAATATGGTTTCTTATAATAACTATACCGGATTTTACATCGGGACCATCTATAAAGATATTAGGCAGCCATATGATGCATCGTTCCTAAGAGCTGTTAAAGGCAAGTATGTTGTCTATATATCAGATAATACGATCTCACAGCTATCTGATCTGCAATATATTATGTCAAAACAAAACTCGAAGTTGATATTACTTGGCCAAAGTGGGATTACATCACAGATTACTCATGATAAGTATCTGCAGAATAATAAAGACATTGGTGAGATGATTAACAATGTAGTCTCCTATATTGCAGAAAGTAACCCGGCTATACCAAGGGTACTTAAACTGGCAGGTGAACCCGTTGAGACAAGGATAGCAAGTTTTGACTACGAAGGGGATCCAATGCCTGCAGCTACAGATGTTATGCAGATTATTCAGGATGCAAATTATTACGATAACTCAATGGGCTTTGATACCTTTGCAGGCAAGAACATCATCGCAGTAAAGAGTGAAGCAAACTGGTCAGCTTATCAATCACTAGTAACATTAAATAAGCCTGGTAAATACACATTCCTAAGAAAGTTAAAGGATTTACCTACAACTAATCCAAACTTCCCAGGTTATGATTATTATTCAAATGAATCGGCAGTAGAAGTATTCGTTCATCGAAAGCCCATTGCAGAAGTTACACTGGATTTTGATTACCTACCGGCATCCAATACGTACAAAACTACTTGGGTGGATATGTCTTACGATCTAGATCATAATGTGACCCGCGCTGCTACGGATCGCGGTATTCAAGATCGAACGATAAAGTTTACGAATCAAGGAACAGGTGAGGTATTCACAAAAATTCCAGATTCATTACCTCCAGGTACGTACATTCTAAACTATATCGCTCAAGATATTGAAGGTGTATGGTCGGATCCAGTGCAAAGAACGTTTGTTCTTCCGGATACTGTTCCAGTGCAGTTTAAAAGTAATTTGAAAACTACAAGTACTGCTTTTTCACTTGCAAGCATCCCCGCGAGTGAACAATTAACTGCTTACAATATGTGGACTCGATATCCATACGCTGTTAACTTATCCCTACAGATGGCGCCAGGTGGTGGAGTAATTAACCATGGAATTCCTTACTATTCAGGAACGAAGTCTGGTAATGATATCTCATGGAATAATGTAACAATGACTATACCTGACACAACACCTGATGGCTTGTATAACTTCCGTATTCAAGCAAATGGTTCAGTAGCTGGATCCGTGGATTATAACGATTTTGGTGTCAACGTGTTTACGCCGATCAATTTAAAACCAACGAGACCAGTTGAAAATGAATTGTATGTTGTAGGTTACCCTGGATTGGTGTCAGCAACAACAACGAAGTATCCAGCTACGACTGAGGCAATCATGTTCTATGGAACACCTTATGCAACAAAGGTAAACCTGTCACCAACGAACACTGCTTCAGGGAAGACTTGGAACTACTCATATGGATCTTTTCCAAATGTACCAAATGGTAATTATGTTATTCGCTTCACGGCGACAAATCCAAGCGGGAAAGCAGAATCTGTAAATGTTTCATTCAATGTAACCTCGAATACACCACCTTATGGATCGTTTAAAACATACACGTATGACGCGAACAACACGGCAATGCCGAAGTTTGAAGGCGATACGGTTCATATTGATCCGGTTGGAATAGGTGATGATCAGCATGATACACTGGATGTGAATTACACCGTTTTGGATCCTGACGGAGTAGTTGTATTAAATAAGAATTATGTTTGGAATTACCCATATCCGACTTCTGGTGGTCCGACACTTGTTGCTAGTAAAATCGGCACTTACACGGTGACTCAGACCTTAAGTGACAGGAAGGCGGCACCTGTAATTACAAAAGGTAGCTTCATTGTTCTACCTCTCGGTATTGCTGGAGCGGTGACGCATACACCGAAATGGGAAGAGAACCGGCTGGCTTACAATACAGCAAATCCTACCAAACCAAGGTCTCCTGATACGTTCTGGGCTGGCGAAGAGTTCATAATTGCATCAAACGTAACGAATACGGGAACATCATGGGTTAAAGCAAATCGAGTAACTGTAGAGCTGGTAGCGAAGAGCGTAAAAGTCGACCTTTCAAATAATCCTCTGGGAAGCTTGAACTGGAATGGATCAATGTGGAAACAGAACTTTGATGCGCTGCCTGATGGAAATTACAATTTTCTTTTCACGGTCACTTACTCGAATACTATTGTTAAAACGACAACAGTATCAGTAAGAATAAAGGACGACATTTGGGATGTAACAAAAACACATCAAACACATTAATATTAAATAAGCCCTGATTTCTCATAAGAGGAGTCGGGGCTTTTTGAATCTGGAGTTTTAATAATTAGACGATGTAAAAGGAAAATTCAGTTATAGACTGACGTTGTTGATTCTACGCGGATTTGGTTTGACAGCCGAAGTGTGACCGAGCACCGCGTGCCGGGTTCTAGATTCGTCAGCCTACCACATTGAGCGTAACTGCCCAAGAAAATAATGTATTAGACTGCCGCCGCTTCATTAAGCTAACTGGCAGAATAAGAACGGTTGATAAATAAACTTACCCTTGAAACTTATCTGAATCAGATATATAATCAATTCAAACGATGTATCTGAGTCAGATAACATCGTGAAGAAGAGATACGAGTGGAGGGAAACTATGACAACAAATGTGAAAGTGCCGAAGCAGTATATTGATCGTTGCTATGAGCTCATAGGTATCGTTGAGAAGATATGGTCGCAACCAGAGATCCATTTTGAATTTCTAGTTCCAAGTAATCTAGAGATCCTGGGAGCCGTTTATGCTATCGGCATTCGGGGGACAGATCAGATCCTGTATGTAGGGCGGACTAAGAACCTTCAGAGAAGGCTCTATACCAATCACTTGATGGGAAATGAAAGCACAGCACGTCTTAAAAAGTATCTCACGAAGGACGAGTTGCTCACTGCGTTTGCCGTCACCGTGGAAAAAATGCTTCCAGAACCGGAGGACATACGCTATAAGAAAGAAGCGTATCAGTTAGCCAAAGATTATATCAGGAATCATTGCTACTTCAAGTTCCTTCCACTAGACGAATCGAGACTGAGGGGATTGACTGAAGCTGGCTTGACCTTTGCGTTCAATACTAAATTTCTTGAAGAAGAACATTAAGCAGACAAACAAACGTATTGCACTAACGGGAACGTTAGTTGAACAGATAGCTCAACAAAACAGCGGCAGTCTAGGAGATTATTTTCTTGTCCAGGGCTACCGCTGTTTTTATAGTTGGGGCAAGTCTAATATTTATTTTACGTAATTTGACGGTTTACTTATATGAAAAGCCCCGTTGAACCAAGATACCCAGTCTAATAGTTTATTTTCTTTCAACAGTAATTCGAGCTCCTGGTTGTTCTTCCGGAAGCGCTGGTTCAGAGCGTTCGGTTCGACCGCGGCCGGGGCACGGCTGCGCGGCAAAGCTGCCGCTCGTGCCACTAGAT
Source organism: Paenibacillus sp. 2TAB26 (assembly GCF_052115145.1). NCBI lineage: Bacteria > Bacillati > Bacillota > Bacilli > Caryophanales > Paenibacillaceae > Paenibacillus > Paenibacillus sp. 2TAB26. The sequence continues at coordinate 129,823 of NZ_JBFRGC010000011.1, read as the reverse complement.
ATTTCTTCCGAAGCGCTTATTCAAAGCATTCGCGGCCGGACCCAGCTCTGCTCTGCTCCTAGTTATTCTTCCGAAGCGCCGGTTCAGAGCGTTCGGTTCGACCGCGGCGGCGCCAGCCGACCAGCGAAGTTGAGGTTAGCTTACCAGTCTAATACTTTATTTTCTTTGGACAATTACAGATTCGCCGTACTACTGGTCGCCGGTGTTTACGGTTTGCGAACTTGGCCGCTGTCGTGGGCGAACAGTTGGCGGCCTAACAGGAGATTCGGAAGAATAACTAGGAGTACAATCCGCAGCTTTGCCGAACAACTAGGACCCGGCCGTGGGGAAATTGATGGGCGTTTCCTGAAGAATAAAGCCGCAGTTTCACCGCATAGCTGGCAGGGGCGTGCCGACTGGCGCTTCCTGAAGGATAATTAGGAGCGAGAGCCGCAGCTTCGCCGCGCAATAACTCTCAGTCAGATCCCATTGTGCGGGTTACCAGATTATATCCCGCTTCAGTGAGCTCACTAATTAATGAAGAACCTGTAATTTGAATAAATGTAGTGATGGCATTCACACTTGACTGGAGAAATGATGATGTATCGCTTTTCCAACATAGATGGTTATAGAAGACGAACGAAATTCTCTAATATGTAACTGAATGATAATGTTTACTTTATATCAAAATTTGCTTTAGAGGGGGAACAATATGGACAGTTGTGCAGTATTTGGCGTGGTAGCCCAAGTTCTATCTAAAACGATAGAAGAAATCAAACAGGGAGAATTTAAGGACTATAACAATTTGAAAGTGATATGCATACTTCTAGAGAGAAAACTAGAATTCGGAGAAATTGATCAGCCGTGTCTGGATTGTGACGATTGCATGACCTTTGTGGAGAATAGAAGGACAGTGTATGGCTATTTGTTTTTAGGCAAAGACCAGCAATGGGTAAAAGAACAGGAACAGCATGTGAGAAAAGCAAGGGGCCAGGATCAAATCCTCCGACATTTGTATTCCTCTATTCAGGTAAACCCTGAAGATCATAATAGAAAACCATACATACCGACTAATAAACAGCTTGTTTATTTGGACCACAATGTAATTGACAAATACCATAAAGAAGAGGAAAAGAGGATAAGGCTAACACCTGGCTATGTTGATATTGAATACGTCTTCAGTCCTTCTCACCTTGAAGAAATTAAACGCATGAACAATGAAGAAGAGGAGCAGAAGGTAATATCTACAATCAGGGAAATTACCTGTTCTCTCTTCATTTCCCATTTTGAAGGTAACGAATTAAGCCTTGCATATGAGGATCCGGAATATGGTATTCGAAGGGTACTAAAAAGTGAAGTTGCACCGGACGTCGAAGCATACCGAGTTATTACCACTGATGATCGTAAAATATACCATCCCGAACGTACTGATGAAGTCTACCTGAGCAAATTAACCTTTGATCACGTATTTAACCACCCGACTGTTATCGCGGTATGCAAGAAGTTTCAATGGGAGGAGCTTATCGACGATAAAGGTAGAATTAAACACTTTTCTTTCGTCCATCAAGCGATACATGCACTTGTTCGTGCGTTAGATAATCTAGGGTATAAGACAGATAAGAACCGTGCAATAAAAAGCAGTGCACATGATATCGAGCATATGATCTATGCAGCGGGGACGGATCTTTTAGTTACAATGGATAAAAAGTTTAAGGAACGTTCGATGTTAATATATCAAAGGCTTGGCATTAGAACAAACGTTATGGACTGGGACCAATATAAGGATTATGTAGATTCTTTAGTTCATAGTAATCCGAAACATTATTAAAAGCTGAAATAAGCTGCAGTAATCTAACACTTATAAAATAAAGGGATTATTAACAGAGTCATTTCCCGCTCCCAACGCGAATTCGCTATTGGCTGGTAAAATGATTATACATCGCAAGGTCAACCCAAGCTAATTATAAAAAAAGAGGATGCATCCTTCGTGGATTGCATCCTCTTTATTCAATTCATAATTCAACAGCGTATTAAACAAGGAGTATCAGGGCTCGCCTTACTGCTGCGGGAGTCAAAAGCTCGATAACTGTAAAAAGAAAATATAGTACTAGATGGGGTGTCTTTATTCCACGTTGCTTGTCAAAATTTGAACAGCACAGCCAAGGACGAGAAAATAAAGTCTTAGACTGTCGCTGTTTCGTTGAACTAACGTGTCTTTATTAAGCTCTTGTTCCCCGTTAGCGGAATAAACAGTTTTACATTCGCGAAAAGTCCAAATCAATATATGGTGTGTTATTCAGTAAGTTGAAATAGTAGAAGCGTCGAGCTTGTTCATCCCATTCGCTCCAATCAGAAGCATTAAAATCTCTGCTTCTATATAGTGCGGATAAAACTCTAGCTTGTCTTAAATCGATAAATAAAGGTATTTTCTTTAACCATTCTTGACTTACAGTATTTTCTTTACAATAGCCGTTTAAGAAGTTGGAAAAAAAACGCTTTGTAATCTCCTTTCTTACCTCTCCATCCACAACCCATGGGATAGGGATTTCATAAAATAAAGGTGTAGCAATATCAGACACAAACCAGCTATATTCCGCCTCATCAAAGTCGATAATATTGGCCTTATCCCCATCATTTAGATAATTACCGCAGCTGACATCCCCATGAATAAGGCCGTATGTATCTTTATCCTTGGAAAGAGCGCTAACTTCCCCAATTAAACGGTCGAAACTGCTATATAATTCTGACGGACAATAGTTTTTAAATGAAGCTAATAAAGCATTGTCATTCCATTCATACCGTAAATGTTGAGGGGGATAGTGAAGTGAAAGCTTATGTATTTTTCCAACAAATTGACCTATATTCTCATAAAAAGTATTGCTTTCCTCGGCAATTTTTGCATTTCTGCCAGAGACTTTCTCAAAGGCTGTCACAACAAAAGCAGCATCAATTGTATGAAGAAGATCACCCGTTAAAGACTGAATCGGTCTAGCTACTTTTACACCGGACTCCGCCAAAAACATGATAAAGTCTAATTCCGCTTTCGTTAATATTTCATTCCGATGTGTGATATGGGCAATTCTTAGAATAACTTCACGATTTCCGACCAATCCAGAATATACGAAGTTTTGAAACCCATTTAATTCAATCACTGAGTCTTCGCATATACCATAACGTTCTGCTGCTTGTCTCAATATATCTTGATTGAATAGCTGTTTGATCTTCTTAATCATATTATTCCTTATCACCCTCCGAAAGTAATTTGATCTTATTCTAATCGAAATCAATTGATTTCGGTCAATAAAAAACGTCTATAATTAAACTATCCTGCCCGTTAGCTTAACAAAAAAAGGGAGTAGCTGCCGCAGCAAACTGCCCCTTATTTGTTCACTAACGTTACCCGTTAGCGTAATAAAGCTGCTTTTCAGGTAGCTTTAGACAATTACTTATTGTCTTAACAACTCAAGAACTTGGACAGACCCATCCCCACCAGCTTCAGCATGATTTATAAGTGGGATACCGTGAGGGCCAAGTGAATGTTTGAGATCAGGATTATCAGTAAGTACAGCGCTGACAATGTCGATCTTCCCCAACATAGCAGCTGCAAATAGATCGATGCGAGCCCCTTTACTTAAAAGAAATATCGCAATGTCTTTTCTTCCCATATGCGAAGCGGCTCCTAAAGCCGTTTCCCAATCGCCATTGCCCCAATCCCAAGCTGAATTTACAAGTCCTGGCTCTTGTTCGAGTAGTTGTTTTACGCGCTCTAAGTCACCATGGGCATTGCCTACAAACTCTTGGACCAGTTCGGGCTTGATTGTTTTTTTGGTTTCCATTAGAAATCTCCTTTTATTGTTAAAATTATTTTAAGAGCTTGGCTGACTCTCGATGCTCGTTTAAGATGGCTAATGCAAATGCTGTTTCGCCATTATCGTTTATAGCTGTTGTATCAGCATCATATTGTAATAGAAGCTTGATGATCGATTCATTGCAAAAAAACGCAGCAACATGAAGTGGAGTAAATCCCAAACGCCATTTCCCTTCACACCTAGCGTTTATATCTGCTCCATAAGAAATAAGTGTCCTCACAACATGCTCGTGGTTACCAGCAATTGCCGCATGTATTGCCATGTTGTTTAAGTTAGTGTCTTTACTCCTCGCATTCACATCAGCGCCATGATCCAGCAAAAATTTAACAGTTTCCTCGTTACCAAAATGAGACGCTAACCCTAACGGAGTAAATCCATCGGCACTATAGCTATGTACGAGATCAGGTGAACTACTTAATAATTCATTCAGTCTGGTTGTATTTCCAATTGCTGAAGCTTCAAATATGTTTAATACTGCACCGTTATTAATAAGCAACTCTTTAATCTCATTTGCACGATAATATGCGGACATGAGAATAGCGGTTTCTCCCTTGTCATTATTTGCATTCACAAGAGTTGAATCTTTGTATATTAGTTCGACAACTTTTTGAAGATTGCTTATTTTTACTGCTTCAATCATTTCATTCTTCAGTTGATGAACGTTATCTGCAAGAAGTTGAGCCTTCTTTAATAGTTCTTCTGATGATTGAATTCCAACATTAACAAAATGGGAGACCGCCCGCGAACGATTCGATTCTAATCCTGAATCAACTAGTAAATCAACAGCACGTAACGATATTTCATCTAAGCGGATGGATATAACTACACTCTGTTTCTTCTTTGGCATAAAGGCCTCCATTTGTATTTTTAATTACAAAATTACAATATCACAAATTCATTTTCTGTTCAACTATCCTGCCCGTTAGTTGAACGAAGGGCTGCCAAATGGCAGCCCTCTTGGTATTGAACTATAGTTTCCCGTTAGTTCAATGAATTTATCAAAATATTGGGCATAATTTGTTACTCAGTCTCTGTGATTTTTTGTATTTCCCCCGAACGTCTATCAATGTAGAGCCATGTAATTTCCTTAACAGCATCCACTGGAGATAAGTATACAACCCAAAAATCCCTTTCCCTGCTTATCCCTCCAACGTTCCATTTAAACGATTGACTAGCGATATATCTTTCAGCGATTTGCCTTGATTCCACTTTTGATACTGTGAAGAAATCATAAAGTAATACGGTCGTGATGATAATGGCTGTCACAAGCAAAATACTGCCACTGATTTTCTTCATAACTTTACCTCACGAATTTATTTTGGTTAGTCAGTCAGTCTATACGTCTATATGGGCATTTAGTTGCGGCTGGTTACTGCCACGCTCTACTGCCCGTTAGCTTAACACCATGCAATACATCAGTATCAATCGTTTTTTTCAGAAGTTATAGGAGCCGGCGCGTGACCTGTGTTCGAATCCGTAATTAGAAAAGGAGACTAATATATACTCTCTGAATAATATTAGAACCCCAAATATAACTGATAAACGTAGCACCTGAGATGATTGGCCCAAAGGGTAGAGTAGAGGTAGTCACTTTTCGACGTATTACTAAAAAGAAAATCCCAATAATGGTGCCAACGAAACCGAAGATGAGGAATGACAGCAGTGTGAGTTTTAATCCGAGTACTAAGCCTGTAAACAATAATAGTTTAATATCGCCATCGCCGAGTGCGTCTTCGTTTATAAGAAATCTGCCAATAATTTTAATAATGTAGAAAATGCCACCGCCAATTAATGCAGCAAGCAAATAGTTCCAATATGGGAGCGGGCCAATAAATATCCGTAGACCTGCAGCTATTACAATACCCGGTAAAATAATTTTATCTGGAATAATTAAATGGCGCCAATCGCATATGGAAATTGTGAGAAGAGCGGTAACGAATGGTATGGCGATGAACCATTCACTAGAAGGGTCCATGAATAATGCAATGCTACAGAAAGCAAACGCAGCTAAGACCCTCACTAGAAGAAAAGTATATATAGTTTCAATGCCCTCATTTCCATAACGCCTTGAAATAGAGCTCATCCATCCACCTAGCCAAAAACCAATAGCTGTTAAGAAAAAGTATAAAACAGTTGTAATCATAATTGAATTCCTTTCTGTATCTATTCCCTTGGTAAGCCCATAAGGTCCTGTAGGTGATGATCGCATGCAATCTTAATTATTGTGGGTAGCATATCTATTTGTTGTTCATATCCATTTGATGTATAACGACAATGGATACCTTCTTTGGTTATAAGCTCAAGAATTTTTATCTTTCGATTTTGCATTTGTTGGCGTGTAATTCTTTGTTCTTCCTCGATTTTAATAATAATAGTCTCAAGGTAGAGAGAAATTGCGTTCATAGAGCATACTTTTGTGATTTGTTCTATATCTCGCTTAAGAACTATTGGCAATAAGGAACCAACTATATGTCTGATTACAATTTCACGTTCATTGTTATTAAATCTCATATTTAGTCTCTATCCTCATAACCAGGAATATCAACAAATTCACTGACATCATTTTCTTTTTTTATATCACGTGCGAGATAATTATCTTCTGTAGTACGGCTCGTAGAATGATCAAGTGTTTTAGCAATCTTATCTACTGAAGCTCCGCTGTTATAAGCGGAGCGGGCAAAATAATGTCGAAAATAATGAGCTGTCGTTTTTTGATTTCGCTCCGTCAATAGATTGGCTGCAGCCAATTTTTTCGTCACGATGGCGGACAAGCTAGTAAGTAGGTAACGCTTCCCATTCCGGTTCGGGTAAAATGGTGTTTCGTCATACGGATCGATGACAATGCTTAAGCCTAGTCTTTTTCGATATTCCAATAATGCTTGTAATACATATTTCTTGATATGTGCATGACGTTCACCGCCACGTTTTGTATTAGTTCGTACATAATATTTTTTTCTAATAGAGTCGAAGTAAAGGTCTTTCCAGTCTGGTGTAATGATCTCATTAATTCGTAATCCTGTAGTGGCCAGAAGCAGCAGAAGGCTTAAGAACTTCGGATCGTTTTCATAAAATTGAATAGCTGCCTGCAGAGAAGAAGGGGATATTTCACGGTCAGGAATTTGATTCTTATCTATGATAATGCCAGTTAGCCCACGACTTAGATCCCGCTTCAGGTATTTTTCATCAAAACACCAAGTTAGAAAGGAGGAAAGAATAGCAATTTTTTTCGACTGCGTTTTTTTCTTTGGGTATTTAATTTCAATCCACTCTTGGTATGCCTCGATCTGCGATCGCTTAAGATGACGAATATCAGATATTGAGTTCCCAATGACCTGCCTTAAAAACTGAATGAGCTCTCGAGCATACTCAATTAAGGTTCTTTTCTTTCGGCTCCCATTCTTCCTATGTAGGAACATGTAGACCATACCTACATTTGAAAGAGGTTCGTAATTGTATTCTCCATGTTCATTTTCTGAGTCTGTGATGGATGAATGAATCAGTGAATAGAAGCTGTGGTCTGTTAGCTTATGTATGAGTTGTGGATCACTTAAAGATTCATGTATTGGTAGATTATAATTCGAAAACTTTAATAGAGAGGGAGTTGCATTCAAATGGTGCACATCCTTTATAGTGAAATTCATAAAGATAGTATATCAAAGTAGTTTTACAAAAGTATTAGTATAAACAATTTAATATAATAACAACGTTAAAGAAAAAATAATAGATAATTAGTTTTTGTTTAAATAGGTTTTCATATTTACTAGAATATATTATCTTAAGTTCGAATATGTATATTCATCCAAGAAGAATTCAATAACATTTCCAAGTTAATAGGTATGAAGATTAAACCTTATATGATACAATTAACGTATATATACTAATTAATATATTACTATATATGTATCAATGTTCAAACTCCATTAATAAATATTAGCAAGAAGTAGATGAAGAGCAGCTGCTCTCGAAATAGGATAGAATAACGAAATCAGTGAATAGGGGGCATGCATGGGCATTTTTATTAATTGTCGGTATTTTAGCTGCATTGGGTGTTCTTTTAATATTAGCAAGTAGATGAAGAGCAGTTGCTCTCGAAAAAGGATAGAATAACGAAATCAGTGAATAGGGGGCATTAGAGGATTGTACATTAACAATGAAGCCCTTTTAAGGATGATACCAATGAATAGGAGCGACCATTAATGGGTGTTTGGATTGTAAATGGTTCACTTACGATTATCGCATTAATTGTTCTCTTTTTAATTATTATGAAAAAGATCAATTATAAATCTAAGTTTCAAAAAATTATCATCGTTTCTGTACTTGGATTGTCTGCATTGATGAATCTCATAGCTATTGTTGGTTATGTAACAACAGGAGATCCGCATTTAATATTTCCGTAGCTGTAATGCTCGTTGCATACTTAATAGCTTTGGACGAACCGCGATGCAGCGTCATGTTACTTGGTGCTCTCATACAACATATTAAATTTCGTATATTGCCTTGTTAACACACCCATTTAATAGGGGCGTTATTCATTAAAGAAAACAGGAATAACAACTTCGCTAGTTTCTATCTTGAGAAAATGGAATACCTCAAGAAATATAAAGAAATTTAAACAGATAAATATAGTTAAACCGATTACAGAAACTTGTTCTACATGTCACGGTGAATTCGATTCGATGAGTGTTGTGGGAACAAAAATTATTAAAAAATGTAGTCGGTGTGATTGAATATTGAATTATATCGAAACGTCCTCGACTGGCTAGATCGAGGATGTTTATGGAGTGTACATTGTAAATATCGGAATTCCTGGAGCAGCTGCGTCAGGTTGTAACCAGAGGTCAGATCCGGAATAGTAATGAATAGAGCTTCTGCAACATCCGCTTCCAGGTTGTGRCCCCAGCCGGCGGATCCGGAAGGAGCTCCTGCAGGGGGAATCCGGAAAGTAAAACAAAAATTTAGAAGGGGATTATTTGATGAAATTCTTAATGTACTTACATGGTATAGCAATGTTCGCAGCTATAGTTGATTTAATTGTAAACAGACGTCTTTTTAGTCAAGGAGAATATAGTAAACTTTTTATAAGGATAGCTATTTTGATGACGTTAGTATTTTTAATACCATATATATGGTATTGATGCTGTACTTCAAACGATGCAGCATATTGAAAAGCAAAGGTTCAAGGAAGGGAGTTTATAAATGATAGTTTCTGACGAATTTTATAGCCCTTAACAGGCTTCTGCGCTTGCTATTAAATGGTGTGAAGAGAATAAAGGTTGGCAGAGGATTTGTGATATAGAGGGCGGCAGTGATCATGTGTACCAAACGTGGGAAGAACTGCCGCAGAAGGTAAAGAAGTCATGGGGTGGTGATTATCGAGATGAAGGGAAAAACGCTTGGGAAGAATTTGGCGTAAAAAAGTGCAAAGTACCTTGCGGATTTGTTACAGGAAAAGGCGAGTTTTATAGTTGGCAGGATCAGGACAAGATACCATTTGGGCATAACATCATGATGGTTTTTAAGACTGATGATCTTCGATGAATAGGGTGATTACATGGATGAAGATTTTAAAAACCTATTAAATTTTTTTGGTATTGTAATTTCTTTTATACTAGCAATCATTTTGTTTATTATTTACACTTACAATTTTACTGATTATCTCGAAGTAGCAAAATGAATAGGGTGAGTTCATGGGGAAAAAATATCATTATTCACTCATACCTGTAATGAGGGAGTTAAACACAGGAAATGATTATGTGGTTGTTAGCACAGAATATATATATTCTCCGTAGCATGAGCCGATTGGTTGGAGTGGAAAGTTGAAAATCGAAAGACTTGTTTCAGATACCGTTAGTTTCTATCATCAAAAGAGCGACAAGAAATTTTTAGAGATTTACGTTGCAACATATTGAATAGGGAGCGTGCATGAATAATGGATAAATTTTATCGCGAATTATCTGATTCAAAGCTACGAGCAGCTTACGAAACTATTAAAAAAAATATTGAGAGTGGTATTTTAGCCGATGGAATGGAGAAGGAAAAAGAGCTCATTCTCAATGTGGCGAAAGAACGGGAAATTGATTTGGAAGAAAAATCGATTATATCAAAGCTTGAAACCGTAAAGGGATATGTTGAATGGTCTTCTGATACAACATATTGAATAATGAGGAACCTCGAATGAAGAGGTTTGTAAAATGAAAATGGAGGTCATAAACAGTATGTTTAATGAAGTATGGAGGCTGTTCAAAAAAAAGAAAAAGCCTGTAGAACAGATAAAGAATCCAGTGTATATTCCTCCACGAATGAAAATGGATTGCGATTGTTCGGGAAAAGTGGAAACTAGGGATTTTGATAAAGGTCTTGGCTGCTGGTATGTCACTCGAGAGTGTGAACCCTGTGAGTATTATTGGGAAGGCCCGATATATATGTATGATGATCCTGCCCGATTTGGATCGACACAGGAATAGAAGTGTAGTTGAAGTTATGAAAAAATATACGATTGGCTACATTGGACAACGAAGAAAATAATGTTCTAGAATGACTGTTGATTCTACAAGGTTTTAGGGTGAAAAACAAAGGGGAGTTTCTTATGCTTAGTAAGAAAGTGAAAAAGGCAATGTTAATTTTGTCCACTATGCTTTTCGCTATTTTGCTTGTTTCACAAACGAATAATTGGTTTGCTCTCAGTTCTCCAAGCGGTGAGGTGTTATCTTCATTGTTGGCCTTAGCTGTTACAATTTTAATTATTGATTTGGCATTTAAGGAAAAAAATGAATAAATCTGAATTTGGCATCTACATTCATTGATAAAGAGCCAAAAGCAATTGCGTAACTATCAGCAGTTTGTCTATTGATTCCACAAGTCTAGTCGCATAATAAAGAATCAGCTTGTGAATGCGTTTTTCCATTGTTATATATTAGTATACTAATATATATGCAACTATTGTAGACGTTAACCATAGGTGATATCAAGATAGCTAACTAATTTCGTTTACTGAATATACTAATCATATATTCAGTAAAGGGAATTAGTTCTCTCGGACTCAGTAATCGTAAATGTATGGGTCTGTAATTAAAAACACAGGAGGAAGTACAAGTGAGGAAACTAGTAAACATGGTTTTAGCTTTAACTCTTTTTTTGGGAGGAGTATTCGGTAGTTTGTCCGGAGGAAGCCTTGTAAGTGCTGCCGAAAGTTTGAATTTGGTAAGTTTGGGATTACCACCTGAAGTAACTCTCAATGGAACATTTGATAAGAGGATAACCTCTTACACGGCTACAGTTCCGAATAGCTATAAAGTAATAACTATAGCACCAATAGCTGAAAGTGCTTCTTCGTCTGTAAAGTTAATAGGATCCCCAGTTTTTGAAACACCTTACGACTACACTGGACCTGCTATTGGGGCATTATCAAAGTATCTAAACGTGGGAGTTACTAGACTTAGTATTGATGTAATCAACGGATCGCAAAAGCAAACTTACACAATAGATGTGAAAAGAGAGATAGGTCCAGACAGTGATTTGATAACACATAAAGTACCTTCCCAGATCGGAGCCAGCGCTAGTGTAACTTACTTTATTAACGGAGAGGGTAAACTTTTTGGTTTGGGAGATAACAACAATTTGGAACTTGGTTCCCAACCATCTCGCGATGTCTTGATCCCTGTATATACGGGGTTAAAAGATGTGGTAGGAATAACAGGTGGAATATCGAATGGTGTTGGGTATGCAATTGCAATGCTTTCAGGTGGGAGAGTAGCCGGTCTTGGAAAAAATGTAAATCAAAAAGCGTTTTCTGAAATGGAAGGAGTAATTGATACCGACGGAAAGGTATTTAAGTATCGTGACGGATCTGTGTCTATAGCCAATGCAAATGGAGTTTACAGGACTTTATTTGAGGGAAATGTTCGTGATGTTGTTACTGTATCAGGAGCTATGGCCATTATGGAAGACGGATCTGTTAGAGTCTACACTGATATAAATAAATACAAAGTACTAACTGGTATTACTAATGCGGTCAAACTACTAAAGATAAGTTCGAGTGACGCACTTATTTTGACCTCTGATAATGAGCTCTATAGATGGTACTTTAATAGTGCACAAAATGCTTATATTCATGAAAGAATCCCTGGTTATTTTAAGGATATGGCTGCTGGAGGAGGTAAAGCAGATACTAATGCTAATCTAGGGCTCGCTACGGTATTGCAATCATTTTCAGATACCTACAGCACAATGTTTAATTACGGATACAGTACTAGTGATTGGGGAAAAGACATCGTTTCCTTCGATGCTGGGAACAATAATGCATTTTATGTTAATAACAAAAATGAATTATGGGGGGTAGGTACTACAACTCATGGTGAGTTGGGCCTCAAATCTACTGATGCTTACGCTCTTGTCATACCAAAAACAAGAAAGATAGTAGACGATATCTATAGCTATACTACAGTAGATTCTGGACCTTGGAGCCCACCTATATCGGCACCTACAAACCTAGCAGTTAAAGTAACATCAAGTTCTGCAGATCTTTCCTGGAATGCCGTACCAGATGTTACAGGTTATCAAATTAAGAGAAATGGTTCATTACTGACAACAGTTACGGGAACATCTTTTAAAGATACAAATTTGACTGCAAATACAAAGTATGATTATGTTGTAGCTGCTGTAAAGGATACTAATGTAGGAAAACCTTCTACAATCTCTGCGACAACACTTTCCTTACTAGTAGCTCCAGCAAACTTTGATGGTTCTGATATCACTGGATCTTCTATTACCATGTCTTGGAGTTCTGTAGTAGGGGCAGACGAATATGTACTGAAGCGCAATGACACTATTGTTGCTAAAGATGCCGCGTTATCCTTTGTAGATTCGGGACTAACCCTTAATACATCGTATACTTACTCGGTGGTAGCTCTGTTGGATGGGAAAGAAATATCTGAGAAAGCAATAAAAACTCTAAGCACTCTTAATAAACTCGATGCAGTTACTAATTTTAGATCAACAAGCAAAAGCAATAACAGTATTACTTTAGGTTGGAATTCAGTGCCAGGTGCCTCTTCTTACGAAATATTTGTTGGCAATGGTACAACGCCTATTTATGTAGGTAATGCTACATCTTTTGCTCATAACAATTTAATTTCAAACACGGTTTATGAGTACCATATTATAGCTAAGAAAACTGGACTTATTAGCCAAGAAACAAATCTTTCGGTTGCTACCGATCTAATGATAATTCCAGCTCCCGCAAAGATCACTGTTACAGGTGCTACATATAATTCAGCCTCATTTAATTGGACTCCGGTAGATGATGCTGAGATTTATGTTATTACCAGAAATGGAAATCAAATAGCTAGCGGTATAAGCACTTCTTATACAGATACTGGGCTTGAGGAGCAGGTAATCTACACCTACCGTGTGGTTGCAAAAATAGGTAACTCTGCAGGTGCTTACGCAGAAGCTATGATTGTGACCCCTGTGAAACCTAACCCTGAAGATTTGATACCTCAGATGCCTTCGGCAGACGTGGTACAGTTTAAAGCGAATTCTGCAGGTATTACTACTTCTTCTATATCACTGTTCTGGAATACTATAACTAGTGCGGATACTTATACTGTTAAACGTGATGGTGTCACTGTCCACACTGGATCAGCTACAACATTTACCGATACCGGATTGGAAGCAGACCACACTTATATTTATACACTTACTGCAAGTAATGTGTATGGGGAAAGTGCTTCTGTAAGTACTGAAGCAACCACCAAAACATTAGCTCCGGCTAAAGTGGAAAATCTCCGTGTAGCTAGAATTTATTCGGATGCTGCATCTATGCAATGGGGCATGGTCCCTGGAGCAAAATCTTATACTCTTGTGCGTGATGGAGACATTATTGTTTACAGCGGACCAGCAACAACGTTCCGTGATACGACTCTAAGCCCAACTCAATCTTATGAGTATAAAGTTATTGCAAGTAATGATGGAGGATCTTCGGTATCCGATTCCTTGACTGTTACTACTATTGCAGAAGTAGCCCCAGTAGCTATTTCTCCGGCACCTGCAGTTGAGGGTACCGTAACTTTTACTTTCAGAGTTATTGAAACTGCATCTGCTTACTATGTTGAGCGTAACCCTCAGTGGGTTTACACAAGACAAGCTGATGGAACTTTTAAATTAACTTATACGAACACCTCTACTGGTGTCGTAGAGGATCATGGGACTGTTACTCCAGTTAATGGTAAACTTCCATTCGCGGAATATGGTGTTGCGGGTGGTGCTAACTATCATTATGATGTGACAGCAGTGGTTACGAATCCAGATGGTTCTGAGACTTCTATTGGGAAAAGTGAGGTAGAGGTAGTTACCCCGGCGGATGGTTCGGGTGCAGTAGTTGCTCCTGAGAATGTTAATGGTGGTAATGGTGGGTTCGAAACTTCAACGCCCACAACACCGACAACCCCTCCAGTAACTCCAACCAATCCTCCGGTATCACCTACTCCGACACCAACTGTTCCGACACCAACCCCTACTCCTGGTGGAGATACAGGTTCTTCTGGTGGTTCTAACGGTGAATCGGGTGAAGGAATTAATTTCCCTGATACTAAAGGTCATTGGTCAGAGGAAGCTGTTCTTGAGCTAAGCAAGCTCGGAGTTGTTTCTGGTGATGGTAAAGGAAATTTCAATCCTAATGCTAAGATAACTAGAGCGGAGTTTACAGCTATGGTTGTCAGAGCATTAACCTCAATAGAAGTCAAAACAGATCAAATTTACTCAGATGTTATCCCGGCTTCTTGGTATTTTGGTGTTGTTAATACAGGCACTAAGTTAGGATTTGTTACTGGTATTGGTGGAGGTTTATTTAAACCTCATGCAACAGTAACAAGACAAGAAATGGCGACTATTCTTTCAAGAGTTCTCCTTGAGTACGATGAAAGCTTAGGAGTTGATGGGCGGAAAGTGAACGATATTCTAACTAAGTTTATAGATAGCAATAAAATATCTATGTGGGCTTGGTATGGTACTGCTGTTATGTTAGAAAATAAGTTACTGAGCGGAATTAATGAAGATATTTTAGCACCCCGCAAGGAAGGCACTCGTGCGGAAGCTGCTGTTTTGATTTATCGTTCTCTGCTAATGATTAAGAACAAAGCTATTATTGGATAAAAATTACTACAAACCGCACTTCACTATAGGGGAAGTGCGGTTTGTAGTATTAGACAAAGACAAGTGTGTAAACGAGTATAAGTCAAGGGGCTACACGGCGTAGTAGGTGGAGGAATTCGTTATTTTTGTGGAGATTGTTTTGCATTTCTCAAATATATTGTTGGAAAATATGAACTAAATGGTGTATGGAGGATTAATGATTTATGAGATGCTTCTAGTTCACTTTCATATGTTTGTGACAACTGGTTGTCAGCAAACGAATGTTCGGTTACTATTCTACAGGATAAACATTGTTGACAATGAAAGGACAGAATATATATGAGTGAGTATTTAGATACAATTCAAGCTGCTAGTTTATTGAATATAACTGTTGCTTCGATTTATAAAATCGTTAACAACGATGATCCAGCAAAACGCCTTGATCCTGTAAACCGAATGACGCATAAAGGAGACGGTGGTTATCGATTCACACAGGAAGAGATCGATCGCATTAAACCCTTTTACGTGAAAGAAGACTTAACACCGTCACAAGCAGCTAAAAGAATAGGTAGATCTACGACTTATATCCATCAATTATTTAAAAAGGGTTTACCTTATTACGAGGGAGAGTTTCGTGGCAAAAAAACATTCTTTATTAAAGAAACCGATCTCGATTTGTATGGAACCAATAATCCGGATTCAGGAAAATACGACACGATTTACGACCGAAAATCACAGGTGTATTTATTTCAACTCTACCGCCTGGGTAATAGGCTGGCTCGAGTATGCAGTATGAAGCGGGTAAGTCGAAGTAAGGTAGAAGTCATGCTTCAGGTCAGCACAAGTGATCGTATACCACTCGAACATGCAATTAATGAGGGATGGAAGCCAGCTGCTGCTGCTATTACTGATCGTAAAGCTATTACAAGTCACGGATACGCAATATTTGAGTTTCCACTTCCGATTACTTCAGATTCAGTGATTTACACAATTATAGATGAATTTTTTAAACTGATTGGTCCTGCAAATCTACGTATTCAAGTTGCTGATGTTATTCAGGTAGAAGTAAAGAAAGCAGTTCTAACGGGTGTATTACCATCAACTCATCCGGATATGATCGACAAGCTTAAAACCTTTATACGATCAGGCGAGATTACGCTAAAGTATGATGGGACGTTAATTGATACTGGACTTTCTCCTGTGACGTTTTATTTACCGGAGAAAGAAAAAGAAAAAATGATTGTCAAAGCAAAGGCAGCAAACAAATCGCTTCAAGAATGGCTTGAATCAACTATATTAAATACCGTGGAATAGAAAAAAAATTTATACCGGGGGTTTCTATGCACAATCCTTTAACATACCTCATGTCATTATTAGAAAGTTTCAATACACTTTCGGATCATGTACTTAGTGAAATGCTCTGCAGATGGGTAAAGGAAGAACGGAAAGGAAAGAAGAAAGCTGACATACAGGAGCTGGGGCTTGATAAATATACAAATGAAGACTGTGAATCTTTAATTGAAGAAGCGTTAAATCGACAGTTTATTATCGTCACAGATATTACGGAACATGGCCGTAAACTACAGCTGACACACGAAGGTCGGTTGACGCTTGCTATTCATTTAACCAATAATTTTTCTGCAGATTACAAAAAATATGAAGATGCATTTAACGCAATACTCAACTCGGAAAATCAGCTCCCGCTCCCGAAGATTTCCATAATGAAATTTTTTCATTCCGGTCAAGACATGAATATTGTTACAGAGCATTTCACTCAAAGCACTACTTCAAAAAAAGTATCTGTGGCTTATCATGAACATCTCCTGCAGGAAGCTACAGGATCAGGAATCAATTCGCTTGGTGATGAACAATATGTATTTCATCTGGCACCACGCCTTTTTGTCCCTTTAGATTTAATAGGCAAGAAAGTCACTTTGGAAATATTAGGACTCGAGGAGCCGGTGAAATTAGCAGTGTCTTCTCCATACCGAAACAAGCGATACTACATTGCTGGTATGAAGAAAGGTCGTATGAATACTGCAAGTGGTTTTTACCCAATAGTCGGGGAGAAAAGTGTTTTTCCGGTGTATAAAGAAATAACTCTACAGTGGACAATCGATGAAGAGATCCGGGTTGATCACCGTCTTGAAATTGATTTTAGATTCACAACTCCTATAGGGCGACTGTTCTCTACAGAACAGCGATTTACTCGAGAAATCGCATTAATGGACAATTTTACGGTTGTTACATCAATCAACAGAGAAAGTTATTCGGAACGTAATGCGAAATTTATTGTGCAAGATATCTATAATCATTTTGAGATCCATGAGAATATTTCACTTACTAATTTTCCAATGGAGCTCCACCACTTTAGTCATGCTGGCAGCTACTTTGATCGTTGGTATAAGGAATGGTCTACCAATTATTCAAAAGGAGAGAGTGAGCTTGAAAACAAATTGCGGATGTCTGGAAAAAAGTGAGGAATGGCATTTTGAAAAACAACTGGGCTGCTGGTATGCAATGCGTGAATGTGCTTCATGCACGTATTACTGGGAAGGTCCGGATTACTCAAAAACGAATCAATTCTCCCCGCCCATTAACTGGAATAGCACATCAAGCGAATGATGCTACAGATAATGTGGATTCAATTAGAAGGCATGGTCAATTTCTTATCTATTGTTACGACGAACACGGACGTTATGGATTACCGGTAGGATACGATGAAGTAAAGGATATCTTTGAGTTTTGTGAACTAAACAGATATTCGCATAGGGAGATAAAAGTCATCTCAAACGATGAAATTAATGTTTTGGTTCAGAATGGGAGCTATGTATCTCCGAAAGAATGGGACCGGTTTAATAAAAATTAACTACCATTATGATAATAGAAGATTTGTTATGAGAGGAGTAACGTAAGGTGTCTAATATATTAATCGGATCTTTGGGTGTGATTTACTATGCATCTTTAAATATCCTTGTTCTAACCCTAATGCTTGTTTTAGCCGTTCGATTACTCATACATAGGAAGAAGCGGGCATATCTGACACTTACAATTTGTATGGCAATTGTGTTGGTAGAGCAGATTTTCTTGCTCGGAGCAGGGTTGCTTGGCGTTAACGAAAGTTCCGGGTTTATATTTATTAAGAATATGTTTAATGCGGTTTCATTCGTATTAGCAAATACAGGCGTTTACCAACTCTATGCGGAAACAAATAAAAAGCTCTTAAGAGTCGTGTACGGGCTTTTGGTGCTTGCAATTATCATGACCATTAATCCTATTATTGGTGGCATATTTCAGCTGCTATTGGTTATTCTAGTCTATTATATGATTTATCCTCTATTAAATCCGAGTCGCAAGTATCTCTTGGGGTTGAGCATTTATTCTGCGGCTATAGTTGCTCAGCTAATTAATAGTTTTGTTATGGAGCCGGTAGTTCTCCTAGTTGCTATGGATAATCTTTTACGTGTAGGGTTCTATGCAATGATTTTTCTCATTTTATTTGATCGTGTTATTGAGCTCATGGAGAATATTTATCAAAAATCTACCCGCGATGCACTAACTGGGCTATACAATAGATTCTATTTTTATACGACAGTTTCATTTATGATGAATGAAAAGACACCAATTTCTATTATTTTCTTCGATTTAGATAACTTCAAACATTTGAATGATACTCGTGGCCATGGAGAGGGAGATAAAGCTCTCAAGTTGGTCGCTTCAATTTTAAAAGAGGAAGGAGAAGAAATTGGGATTGTAGGTAGATATGGCGGGGAAGAAATGGTGATGATGATTGAGGATATTGAAGTTGATGTTGTTGAATTGGCGGAGCGAATCCGATATAGAATAGAAAGTGAAACAATCGTTACCGTGAGCGTTGGGCATGCCTCTTTCCAGGAAGGTCTAACAGCAGATCAAATAATCAAGAACGCAGATATTGCTATGTATACAGCGAAAAAATCGGGTAAGAATAAAGTTATTTCTTTCAGAAGTTTAGATGAAAACCAGTATGAAAAGGACGATTCTTCTTCTTTATCGTTATTAAGCTGAGTATGGATTTAGCTGAAGCAGAACCGCGCGGAGCTCCCAGTGCGAGGTGGGACGATACGTGTTAGCAGTTGACCACTGGGACAAATAGGAGTCCGCCGCCGTGCAATTGGTCGCCGATACACCGATCGCGCTGATCCAGCGCATCCGGATGAATAACAGGGAGCAAGCGTTGCTGTTTACAGGGTTGAACTAAGCACAAGGTGTTAACACTAATAACAGTGTTAACACCTTGTTTTATTTGATAATATTTGTTAACATTATTGAATAATAGTAACGGGGGAGGCGGCGAAGATATGGGTGCAAAAGGTTTTAATAATATTGATGATGATACTAAAGCGAAGATTAATAATGCTATATCGGCATCAGGGCTGACAGATAAAGAATGGATCGACCGAGCAACAGATGTATGGATTCAGCATGAAATGAAATCCACTTTTCCAGAACACCGCTTGGAGATTGAAGAAGTCGAAAGCCTCACAAACCGAATTAGAGCCGTGGTAGTTAATCTAGCAGAGCGAACCCATTTCGATAGAGATGATATTCAACGTAAGCATGCTGAGGAACTTGAAGAATTGAAATCGCAAATATCAAAACAGAACCTTGAACTGCAAGCTTCCGCCAATGATTTGAAAGCAGCCCAAGAGATTGTACAAAGAGAGAGAGAACTCCGGCTTGAATCAGAGAAGTACGCTCAACAGGCGCAAGAAACGAGTGAAACGAATAAAAAGTTGGTTGAGTCATATCGAGAGAAAAACGACACGCTTACCGGACTTGTTAACCAATATAAAGAAGGTTATGAAGCTAGCAACCAGTTACGTATAGAACTGACAGCAGCTGGCCAACGTATTATTGAACTGGAGAGAGAATTGAAGTCAGAACAGAGTGCTCGTTTGATTGCCGAAAAAGGGCACGAAGATGAGGTTCAACGTATTTCTGATCGTAAAGACCTGGAGCATGAACGTGCTGTATTACGGATGCGCACTGAGTTACAAAATCAATTAACAGAGGCTAGCACGCGAGGTGCAGCGGAAGTAAGAGAATTATACGAACGGTTAGAGGCGCAAAGGAATGAAAATGAACGTCTTCGAAGATCAATATCCACTGATGGAGATGGTTCCACTAGTTAACGCAAACTAAATCTGGTATTATTAAGACAATCAAATACCATGTCCGGCGAAAGCATCGTCCGAATACATAAAGGTTTAACCCTTTATGTATTTGGTATGGTGCTTTTTTTTTCGGCGAGAGGAGCTAATAATAATGGAGACGGTTAAAGAACTTTCTGAATCTTATGGATTGGTATTAGCGAATATGATGGAGTTTACTAGAAGATACCCTTTGTTAATAGAATCAAAGGCGGATAGTACGCTATATGTTGTTGGTTCAAATATCCGACCTACGCACACGCAATTCGTTTGGATAGGCCACACCGGAGCAAAAGGATATATTTTAATAGTTTTGACAATGGGTAGAGGTTGTGATGAAGAAGCTAGTGCAATATTACTTGAAGGAGAAAAATGGGAAGTCCAGAGTATAATGCGTTCATCAAATATTTTAGTGAGTAGTTTATACACAGAAGCGGGTTTAAAGGATCGTAGATCGATTATTATCGAAATATGCAAAGTGGTATACGATCAGCTACTACAATTCAACACGAAACAGGTGGATGAGCCATCATGTGATTTTGATATAAGAAGGACTATTATTGAATATGGACTCTTACTGGACGTAGAATGTATTGAGGATGCGATGGGATTCTGGGAAGAGTTTAGTGAAAATAAAAACTGATAGCAAATAAGGATTGACCAGAAATTTATGACGTCTACGGTAATTTCATCTGGGGTGGTCGCGGTCGCGTGCGAATTGATCGCGCGCTGAACCGGCACTTTCGGAAGAATAACCAGGAGTACGAACCCCGGCCGCGTGCGAACCGATCGCGTTGAACCGGCGCTTCGGAAGAATAACTAGGAGCACGAGCCGCGGCTGCGTGCGAACTGATCGCGCTACCGGCACTTTCGGAATAATAACTCTAGGGGCGAGAGCCGCAGCTACGCCGCGCAGTTGGTAACCGACGTGACAGTCTATGACTATATTTTCTTTCGTTTTCTTCGGACAGCTGCGCGCCAAAAGCCTGCCGACATTTTGTCTGCAGACTGTTGTACTGGGTTTAAGTGAATTTGTTAGGGTTATCCATAATATATGCTCGAGCTTTATCAAGTATTTCGGCAATCTGCCCAGATTCATGTTCAAGCCATTCTGAAGCCATATAGGGATCCATACTGCCATGAGTAAGACTACCGATTACACGATCCAATTCATTTGTAGCAGCATCGAGCTCATTAACTAGTATTTCTTGTTCGGTTTCTTTAAGTTGTAATGGCGATGTCCCACATGTGACACAGGAATAATCTAAAAGGTTATCGATAGCGATCTCATTTTCATTGTTACAACCTCTGCAGGTTACCAGTAATGTTTCTTGATTCAACATTAAACACCTTCCAAATCATCGATCTCATATTCCACGATGTGCTTAAAACTGCCGCTGCTCATGATCTTTTCGAAAGTCCATTCGACTTCAACACTCCTATCCTTAATACTGCGGACTCTGCCGACCTTTTTAGCCCCTCGTACGCTTACATAGTCGCCTTCTCTCATCCAGTGCCACTCCCGAACCCTATAAGCTATGCCAGCAACAATCTCAGGAAATTAATCGTTACGAGGTTCTACTTACTTGGAAATTTTTCTACCCGTCGTTGCCGCATCCTATAAAATTAGGACCTGTACGTATCCTGATGGTGTTACAGAGGACATCGGCACACCAGGAAGAGCCATTCCTGGTGTCATGATACGTTATCCTTTGACTTTGCTGCGTTTTTTCGTTTGCTCTTCGGAGGAGAAGATTCTGGCAGCGGCTTCGTTACGTCTAAGCTAGCTTGCAGGGCAGCCATAAGATCAATGACATTAGATCTTCCCTCTGCAGTAGGCGCGAAGACGACATCCACACTTTCACCAGCGATTTTTTGCTCAATGAGTTCGAGCAGTGCTGTTCGATAATCGTCAGTATATTTACGAGGTTCGAATTTTTCACTTAGTTGCTCAACAAGTGTCATGGCCATTCCAAGTTCCCTTTCATTAACAACGGTTTGCTTAGGTAGATTGGGCACTTGAGAGAGGGAGCGTATCTCATCCGGATAATACATCGTCTCCATACAGATACAGTTATCGACGACACGAATCGCTGCAAGGCTACTCTTACTACGAATGGATATTTTAGCTATACCAATCTTACCCGTCTGCTTAATCGCCTCCAGCAGCAAGTTATAAGCTCCAGCACCTGCCAAGTCCGGACTAAGGTAATAGGCTTTTTGAAAATAGAGGGGATCGATATCGTTGAGATCGACAAAATCTAATATTTTGATTGTTTTCTCGGCTTCGGCCCTAATGCTTTCGAGGTCTTCTTCTTTACTAATTACAAATTTATCTTTCTCATATTCATACCCTTTCATAATTTCATCTGCGCCAATTTCTTTGTCGCAATGCCTACAAGTTTTCACTGATGAAATCGGCATGCCACAGTCTTTATGCAGACTGCGGAAGTGAATATCTTTGTCTTCTGTTGCGGTATACATTTTAACCGGTACATGTACCAGACCGAAGCTAATCGCGCCTTTCCAGACTGTATGCACGAATATCACATCCATATTTTTTAGTATTAGGTTACCCTCGTATAAGAAAAACATACCAATATTAAATGCATATCTAGGTATATAATTCACGAAACAAATTAGATCATGGAAGGCCATGCTACAATGAAACATGGTTGAAAAAGATTTATAGAAGGAGATTAGATAATGTCACGTCTTGGAGTTTCTATGAATGCAATCATTAAACTTCTAGTAGCCTATGAATTCGATGAGTTAACATTAGCCAAGGAATTTGTTATCAAACGTCAAAAAGAAAGTTTAATATTTATAGCAGGGGATGATCATAAGACATGGCTTGTTACTAAAGGGAATTCATTGAAACTAAAAGACTTAGGATACAAAGAAATTACTTAAACGATAATGAAGCAAATGCTGCCCAAGTTCCCCAGATGAAGTAGACCAGACCATCAACTAAAAGCTAAAGCGAACCAGCGGTGCTGCACTGGGTTCGCTTTAGCTTTTTAACTTTGCTTTGCTCCGAAAGAGCGGGTATGGCTGCCGTCGCATCTGAAGAGCCAATTGTTCAGAACAGAGTAAAGTTCATCATAAACTGCAGCTTCTCCACGACGCTGGTCAAACCTTTTACCGGCGAGCCTGCAAGCTCAAAAAATGAATGATTATCTGAAGGAGTAGGCAACATTCACCGCTGGCTGCCGCAGCTCCAATCAAGCCGAACTGACGCTTACTGTACAACAAACAGGATCAAGAACTACCGCGGCTCAAGCCGGGCAATTAAAAATGTCTACCACGTTGGAAGTCTGAAGAGGGTATGCGTATATCTACTTAAATTGGAAGAGTTGGGGGGGGATGTGGATCGAGAGTTAATTGCATTCGACAAAATATATCAAAATCAAGAAAACTGTACTATCATTAGTACATAAAGTGGAGTATTATGCTAATATAAACTAGAAATTAAATAAGAAGGGCAAACTTGTTGAAAAGCAAGGACGCAAAGCCAAGGGTCTAAAGTTCTACTTAGAACTAAGATAGCCTGGTTACAATTGAAAAGGGCTTTCTCTATTTGGAGATAGCTTTTTTTAATAAAAAAAAGCTCCCTGCTAGTAGTGGGAGCATAGTTTATTCTTCTCTATACGGCAGTTTGAAGCTTCTCATTGTTCTCTGAATCTGCTTGTACTTCAACATCAACAAAATAAACTTTGGATATGAACCTAGACTTGGCGGGGTTTCTTTCTAGTTCCATTTGTATGAGGTCTTTTGCAAGATCCAGTGCTTCTTCTTCTGTATCACCAACTGCACTTAAACGTAGTTCGGGTACGTATGCAGTGAAATTATTGGATCCAAAATCAGCTTCAACCAATATAGTAAATTGCGTATTCATGAGATATTCCTCCTGGTGGATGGTTTATTAATTAAGATTATAGTCCTATTATATATTCAAGTTTAGGGAAAATGGACCATATTCATATCTGGTTCAAAGTTCGTCATATTTGGTGCGAAAAATGTCGAATTATAAGATATTGTGTCATGAGAAATGAGGGTGAAGTTTTGAATAGGAAATTGACCGTTATTATAGCTGAAGATCAGGAGGTAATTAGAAGGCTACTAGAAAGTTATGCAAAGCAGCTTGATTTGAAGATAGTAAGTTCTATTGGATCGGGTGATTGGCTTGTTGAAGATTGCTTACAATACGAACCAGATTTATTGTTTCTGGATATTGGGTTGCAGGGTATAGATGGTATTGCAGCGTACAAGAAAATTTTAGAGAGTGGTTTATCTCCATATTTGATTATGATCTCTGGAACGCAAGATTTTAAACTAGTACTTGAGGGAATGGCAATGAATTGCGTTGATTTTGTTCCCAAACCCGTCTCGTTTGAAAGAATCACAACTGCAGTAGAAAAGGCTCGAATAATGATTGAAAAAGACTTGGTCTATACAAAGTCTCCTGTAAGCAAAATAATACAATTAAAAAGTAATTATCGTACGATATTTATTAATGAAAACGATTTACTATACGCTTCGAAAATTAAAGGTGAACATAAAACCATAGTAACTGTTGACGGCGGTAAGGATACTGGTATTGAAACTAGTAACTCCATTTTAGACATTCAAAGCCAATGTTCCGAGCAAATTTTCTCACCAAACCAATCTAGCTTGGTTAATATGAGGTTTATTAGATCTGCATACGCAAATGAGAATTTGTTCGGGACGTATGTTATTCAAATGACAGCAAGTGATGTTAAGTTCGCTCTGCCACGTAGAAAGAGAAAAGAGTTTGAATTACTATATGCCAGGTATCAGTCAGAGCAAAGGCAGTGAAAATTTTTATCATCATCTTGTAACCCAGCACATGTGAGGACTAGGAGAATAAGAATGGATTTAACGAAAATATTAGACAAGACTAAAAGTGAAATACGATCATCATTTCTTGGTACATTTTTTCGATTCGACTTTTATGATGATAACTTACATTGTTATTGGTACGATGGGCCAACAATCTCACAATTAGAATATTACATCAATAAGATATTCCCTATGAATAAAGTGCTTAGTCCATATTTTGAAGCAATAAAAATTAATAAAGGCCTGGAATTGCTGAGCACGAGAGGCACGTTGTCTTTACGATTATTCCGCAGTATATCACTGGAAAGAAAAAAAACCATCGAGATCGAATTAAAGAAACAGGGTATAGATTCTACCCTGGATTATGAGATGAATGGTATGGAGCAATTATTAATTGATCAAGATCAATTAAGTGGGTACATTCTTCATCAAGATGGAATGAACTATGGGCTAAAAGATCAGGGGAATAATGTTCTTTCTTTCTGGAGCAATTCAAACGTTGTCAGATACGGACAATCGTATAAATCAATGACTTCTGATCATAAATTAATCGTTACAGTGTTACTTCAAATATATGGCCAATCGCGTGTAATGGAATTGTTAGATGATGATGAGTTCACGCTGGAAGAGATATTTGAATCAGCTGCATATGTAATGTTTGGTGATGGATCATAGACGTATTAAAATCGCTTCATATCGAATTGGATTATATATTGGAGGATCAATTAAGTGGGTACGCTTCGTAAAGCACAAAAATTCAAGGTGTCTCTTTCAGCATTATTGATCTTTATGTTCCTATTTATTATGACGAATATTGCTTATTTAATCTTAACGAAAGACGCCTTAATTTCAGAAGCCAATAAGAGGTTAGATGTTCAAGCTGAGTACGTTCGGCAGCATATAGGACAAATTAAAGAAAGTGATGCAATCATTCAGCGAGTAGAGAATTCATATATGACAAGTGTAATGCGAAATATTGAGAAGAAATTAGGTCCAAGCTTTACTAATATAAATGAAGAGATTCTCGAGGAAATTGCAAATGAATTTGAAGTAGATTCTATAGCAGTACATACTCGGAATTTCGGGGATGGTAAATTTGTCAACATCACAACTGAAAGCCCTATAAACCTCGAACTAGATGATGGTTTAACTGTTAGGAATGATAATTATGGGCCGACACATTTTTATTATCGATCAGATTCCAATGACTACGTGATACAAATTGATTCAAAATCCAATATCCCTGCAGATATATCGAAAAGGGTAAGCGAGCATATAGCGCAGCTTCATAATAACCCTGTAAATCTATATAATAATGAACCACTTACACTGGAATTTATTTTAACAGAAACTACAAATGATGATTTTAGTGCAATTCAGAGTATGGTAACACTTGGCTCATACAAATTTGCTAATAAATCAGACATCGATTACGTGAAAAAGGTTACTGTTTCTGGAAAGAAAAGTTTCTACATCGAAAAAAATGATGGCAAGAAGTATGAGAAGTATTTCATGCCGCTTGAATTTGAAAACGGAAGCTACGTACTTTTTTTAATAACTGATTATGATCTATTGGAGCGGGTACTTTATGATCAGGTAATAAAATATGTCTATGCTATAATACTGAGCTCAGCTTTGTTTCTAATTTTATGTTTTATCGTTTATCGGGTCTTTTCATTCGGAAGAGAGCAAGTATTAAATACCATTGAATCTTCATATAGAGGGAGCTTGGATAGCTTATTTCAATCATTAAGATGGCAAAGACATGATTTTAATAATCATATGGCTACGGTTCATGCACTTGTTAGCATGAAAGAGTATAATGATTTGATAAAATACACATCAAATTTAGTTGATGAGGCTACCTCGATTAATGAGATATTAAACATTAATTGCCCGCCGATAATGGGGCTTATACAAGCAAAGGTAGCTTACGCTGCGACTAAAAAAATCGATTTTACTTTTGATATACTTGATTTTGGGGACATAAATATAAAGCACATTAAGGAGAGCGAAATTGTTTCAGTTTTGGGAAATCTCATTGATAACGCTTTTGAAGCCATTCTTGAAAATAAGATTTCTGAACTGTCCAAAGTAAAAGTTAGTGGCAGTGTAGACGGGCGAACGCTTAAGTTCAAAGTATATAATAATGGTCCAGAAATATCGGCAGCATTAAAGCGTAAAATTTTCGAACCTGGATTCACTACGAAGAAAACTGGTACGGGGCTTGGGTTGCAAATAATTGGCCAACTGACAAAGAAATACGATGGTAAACTAACTTTAGATTATTCCAATGAGGATGGTACGCAATTTACTGCTGAGTTTTCACTTTAATTTGAGGCCACGTCTGATTCAGATTCACAATACCGATCATATTGATATTGCTTTAACACAAAATAAGAGATATCCGAATTAGCGGACATCTCTTATTTTGATTTTTTTGATTTTCGTTTTTTTAGGGGTAAGCCGATTTCTTTAGCATATGCAATAGCATCTTTTCCGAAATTTCTCTTGTCTGCCAGTGACCATTTAGAAAATGGTTTAGTTATGGCCATTGTAAAACATCCCTTCTGAGTAAAGAATATGTGCTTAGTATGGACAAACTTTCAGCATATTATTCGCCTCCCTCCACATAAAAATATATTAAGAAAGCTGGAACAGAGGAACTCCGTTCCTGCGTTAAGAGAAGGAGTGTCAAAGATATGAGTGGGAATAGAGGGGGAGCAGGACAAAAACGTAAAACTCGATCGGACAAAAAGGTCGTAGTTGCGCCGAACATTAGTGATAGTAACCGTGTTTGGATACATCGATTGGCTCGCCGTTTAGAGATCCCTGAGGGTGAGGTTGGTTCAAAACTGGTTTTAGCTGCACTTAACGATGAGAAGTGCATTGAATTTTTTAGAGCCTACTTCCATCGGCCTTATCATATTAATGAGCATCATATTATGTATCCATTATTTAATCCTATTAACATCTATGATTTTCTAGATATGGATACTAATCAGCACTGCCGATTTAAACTTAAATTTTCTAAACCTATAGCTGAAAGAATGACCGAATTTCAAATTGCTTTGGGTATTTCATTTTTTGCTCATGGAGTAAAGGCGTTACTTGAGTATGCACTTACAGAGATTAGAATTATTCAAATCGTTGCACCGGGAGTAGAATTCTCGCAACAAAGGAGAACGTTACCTCCTGGGAACGTTAATTCAAATCCAAATTTAAATTCAAATGTATGGAGCATTTTTAAATAAGAGAGGAGGGGTTGCGAGTGGGTATTATTCGCAAGTTTATTGATCCGTATCTACAATATCGTTCACTTCTAATTGGACTAAAACGTAATGATTTTCAAAAGCTTCAAATGATTGCGGATGATCTTAATGAGCATGTTAATGGGGAGTATGAGTTTACTCCAGAAATAATTGCTTCCAGAGTCATGAAAACATTCATCGATGAGGCATACGCAGATAGCACGAAAAGGATAGTTAAAGCGATACTACCGGAAACTGCTGCAATGCGCCGCCGTCATTAATGTCAAGACTGCAATGCTGCCTGAATAATTCGCGCCGAACCGGCTCTTCCGGAAGAACAACATAGAGCAAGAGCTGCTGCTTTGCAGCGCAACTGGGCGTTACCTTAGCCAGCATAGCGATGCTCCGAACCGGCTCTTCCGAAATAACAACTATGAGAAAGAGCTACGGCTTCGCCGCGCAGATGGCTGTCGCCGTCGCGAGCATGGCGATGCTCCGTATCGGCTCTTCCGAAATAATAACTATGAGTAAGAGCTGCGGCTTTGCCGCGCAGCTGGCTGCCGCCGTCGTAAGAATACTGATCCGCCGAACGGGCTCTTCGGGAAGATCAACCAACGAGACAGCTGCGCAGCGCAAATGGCGGCTGTTTGGCTTGTAAGATTTATGAAGCCAATAACAAATTATGCTAGAGGGTCAACCTTTAAGATGTCTTGAAAGCATTAACAGTTCGGAATACAATAAGCCCTATGATTAATAATAAGGAGGGCTTTTTTTGAGTTTAAAATCATTTTTATTCTGGAAAAAAAACTTTATTAAAGAGATAGAACCAGAAGCTAGTAGTATAAAACAGAACTTCGATCCCGTGCAATTCCAGCATATCTCACATATTAATTACGCTAGTCCCCTTTTGAAAGTTGTTAAAAATGCTCATAAAGACAGGGGTTCTGCTGATATATATCTTGCCTTCACTCGTGATAAATCGGATCATGAGATTATTATTTCAGTAGATCTTGATGAATTCAATAATATGTATGGGAGTAAAAGCACTGCTAGTCTTGCTCTTAGATTATATTATAAAGTTAGTGAATATCCCTCACCATCATATATGTATCTCAAATATGAAAGTTTAAAAAATCGTATTATTATCAATGATTGCAACGCCAACGCTAAAATTCGGCGCGAAGGACACGGATCAATTATGCTTCATCATGCTAAGGAGCTTTGTACGTTTTTGAATCAACTTATTGATCAAAAGAACCAAGTTCTACTTCTAGAGTATAAAGATAAACCGGAAGTTCTTTGTGATTGGCTAACTAATGACAGTGGTTATATTAAGGGGAGAATAAAGTACATATTCGGTGAGATTTTTCCTGATAACTCATTATCAAGAGAGGATCTAATTAATTTCTATGATACTAATGCTGCATTAAAAGTACACATATCGATCGATTAGTGATTTATGATAAATCAAACAAGGGATAATCATAGCTTTTGAAACCGCGATTATCGCGGTTTTTTTGTAATAAGGATATCGTGTACAAGAGCGCAAGCTAATCATACTGCACAAATAAGGTCAGGCAAAGATGCTTCTGTTAATGTATTATCATAGTTACGGGGGTTGAGACATGTCAGATTGGTATCTTGAAGCTATTGACGGCACAGTGCATAGGGCGTTTTTCGTGAATGCAATTGCAGCTGATGCAAACAAAATGAAATGGACACCTGGCCTGTCCTGGTTGACTGAAGTGAAAAACAAATCCCGCTCCGTCTATAAATTGGTGGATAGTAGTGGGACAATCTTGGGGGGGATATCAATTACGGATGAAGGGGATCACGTTTTCATTCATCTTGTTGAATCCGCTCCTAATATGCGAAATGGTGTAATCCCTCCAAGATACTATGTAAATGTTCCACGGCTGCTCATTGGATTTGCAGGCAAGGAAAGCGTTGACTTGGGATACGATGGATTCCTAGCCTTGACGCCTAAGACGAATATGCGCAATTACTTCGCTAGTCAGTTCAATGCTGTTCCTGTTTCTGGACGTAATATGGGTATCTATGGTGTTGTTTCTATTAAGCTAATTGGGTTATACTATATGTAAAGGAAGTGATCTTATGACAACTCGTAAAGTCTTGCCCGGTATCCAAAACGCTGATGGACAACTTATACGGGTAACTGTTGGGGCAACTGGTGTAAAGGAAGCTCGGGTCATAGATCCTGTTGGTCCACTCACTGTTCCGGGCGGACATACTGATGATTCGAAAGCAGCAATGTCAGAGTTCATTAGGAAATGTAAAAGTGGCGAAATTGAAATGACTACACTTCGATAGCATTACCATGAAGCACTCACAATATGTGGGTGCTTCTTTTATACGGCTTGCCCAGAAGCACGCAAAATCTTGCTGGTGAAAGTCCGGTCGCGGGAGGGATCATGAAGAACAACCAGGAGCACAAGCTACAGCTTCGCCGCGCAGTTGGCCACCAACTTGACAGTCTACAACTTTATTTTCTTCGGATATTTGGCCGCAGCTGCGTGGCAACCGGCGCTGGAGCTTCCGGAAGAACAACTAGGTGTTCAGGGAAAATAAAGTTCTAGACTGAAAGACTTGATCTAACGGGGTTATGAGGATTGAAAATCGTCAGACTTCGAAAAATAAGTATTAGACTGACTATAAAAATGAAACCGCGGTGGACCAAGACTTGAAAAATAAAGTTTTAGACTACCGCTGTTG
Organism: Paenibacillus sp. 2TAB26; assembly: GCF_052115145.1. Taxonomy (NCBI): domain Bacteria; kingdom Bacillati; phylum Bacillota; class Bacilli; order Caryophanales; family Paenibacillaceae; genus Paenibacillus; species Paenibacillus sp. 2TAB26. The sequence continues at coordinate 98,806 of NZ_JBFRGC010000011.1, read as the reverse complement.
TACAGATAAAAAAGAGGGTTTTGTCCTAAAGAATCTGTCTCATGCAGTCGGTCGATTGCTATTGGTACACCTTTGAATCCCTCAAATCACGATCCTTTAGCCTTTCAAAGAAAAACTCTTTTGGTATATTTCCCATGACTGAATTCAGGCAATAATCTATAGGAAATTGAGCAACCAATCTACCTTCCCAAAGCTCGTTAAGCGTGTAATCCTCGAAAAAAGTACACTCATCATCACGCCATACAAAAATTCTCGTAGTATCCTTAGCTCTAAAACTATCAATATGTAAAGAACCCCACTCCCCTGCGTCAAGACGAGCTAAGGGTTTTTTCTCACTCCAATGTTGAGGTATCCTTTCTTTTATACCATCGTTACGACTAGCAGTTCCTATGTAAACTTGACAATACTCATCTAAGACCATAACATAGTGCCCGTAAATACCAGCTACAGAATTAAGATCTTTAATTTCATAAAACTTATTTGAAGCTACAAACTTATTGAGTTCTTCATTGAATTTCTCCCGAGACAACGTCTTGAAGTATTTCATATTGAGATCAAAACGAGTCATAACCTTTTCTAATTTAAGCTTTAATTCTTCAGAGGAATTGGCATTATCTATGTCACTCATTCTCACATAATTATCGGCGGTTAATTTTAATCCTCCTTCTATATTTTTTAACTTTCTCCCAAAATGTATGGTCATATATTCCGCCTCCAAGCCCTGCCCCTTTACAAGTCCACCTAAACAACATTATTTATTGTAGATGCTGGATAGTAAACCCAAGGTTGAGTCTACAACTTTATTTTTTTCTGACACCTATGGATCACGGCAAGGGAAATTAAACATTTTTAAAACAAAGATTGATAATAGAGTTGCAATAAGTTAAATATTTCTGCGGTTTTATCAATGACCAATAGGTGTCTGAGCTAATATTCAATAACAACACATGCGATTGTAATGTGCAAACTGTTGTTCCCTACCAGTTCGATCGATTCTAAAGAATAGCAATGTTTCTTCCGATTTATCATCTAAAATTGCGGATCTCAATGTTTCTAAAGTTTTAATTAAAAAAATGTTTTCATGTCCTGAATCACAAATTAGCTGAAATCTCACATTATGAATATCTAGTTTGTCATGAAAATCATGTAACCTTCCATCACATTCTTGGCAAACTACAATGAAAATGCCATTATTATCAGTCTCCATACATGCGCTCATCTAATCACTCCATTTCTCGATTGGCGGTTTGTTTGTCATCGTTATTTTTGTAACGCATTTTTCATCATTCGAATATAGGTATGCAATCGATCAGAAATGTCACCCGTATTTCTGTAGAGTTGGATATCCTCCTCACACTCTTTTATCCGTACTGAAAATCCAGGAGCTGATTCGACTAATGATGAATTACGCATTTCATTTAAAATTGCTATGTAATGATTTATTGACTCATCGATGTTTGATGCGTTGGAGGGAGAAGAATCAATAGTAGTGAATTCATAAGATGAGGCAACTTCAGCAGCACTAGGTTGTTGCGTATAATAAGCTTGTTTTTTTATCGATTGTTTTCTTAGTTCTTCTTCTTTTGAATGAGCTGCACGGCGTGCTTCTATTATCATTACCATTTCGCTTAGTTCATCATTAGTGACTTGATCATTCTCCCATGTAAACGATTTAGAACGGGCATCAAAAAGAAACAAATCATTATTTGAGATGTGTTTGCTGCTACCGATTATCATATACCATTGGTCTGGAATCTCAGAGAGCTGATCCGTTATTTGGCGTAGCTCTAATTGCGATATCTTATATAAATAACCGTCTATTTCATCATTTACATAAAGCAAAAGATCAACATCTTTATTTTTTAATTTGAGTCTTCTGTCTGGAACTAGTGAAATATCTCCATATTTTTTAGCTAAATCATGAAGTAGACCTTCCCAAGGGGAATCCCCCTTTAAAAATGACAAAGATCCTTTTTCAGAAAGACTTAACGCTAAAGCGTTTTGCGCCTCCTTGTATGCTATCTGGCTGTGGTCAAATAAGAAATAGCTTTTAAAATTTTTTGAATGATACAACTCTTGTTTCTTTTGAAGATAACGCTGGTATTTAGCGTTCTTGGTTCCGGTAACATAATCAAAAGTCCAGACTTCGCCGGTAGGCCACTGTGCAATGAAATCAGGTACATAACTCAAGTCATCATTATGTAAGTACCCATCAATAACAATTGCATCTGTTCTAGATAAGCCCGATACAAGCTGATTTTTAATGATTGCTTTACCTACTCTATGCTTGAGAGACTCGTGATTAGTTGTTGCTGTCGCGTACCTGGTATAGTTTCGTTGACCTGCGCAGTCTTCTTTATTTTCATGGCTAAAATGACAGGCCTTATCTTCACACAGTCTCATTGTGGTTTTTGCATTGCAGCACAAGCATCTAAATAATCCTTTTTTTGAATTCTCACGATATTTTGCATTTAAAGTATCCTTAATGGTTTTCCATGTCATTCCGGTCTGCTCTAGTTGCATACGTTCATATTCAATACATATCTCATCTGCAAGTAACCATGAAATTTCCATACATAACGACCCCTTTTTAAAAAATGTATAATAAATGTACGTAATTCTACTCCGACCAGGCTAAATACAGAAATATTTTTATATGAATAATTTATCATAAGCGAGGAATTAATATGGGAATTTTATTCTTTTTTCCAGTTCGCTCTGTTTTTTGACATAGCGCGATCCTAACTGTATCTCCCTTTAGCACTTTCTTAGCCCGTTGTTACTAAAAAGAGAGAGCAATGGTGGGAATTAGAAAATCGATATACTAAGATGTTACTCATAACGAAGAAAGTAGTGATTAGAGTGGTCGAATTTTCGAAAGTGATGAAGTTTTTTGAGGAAAATAAAGAAGAATATTATAAGGAGCTGCTGGAAAAGGAAGCTGAAGAGTTAGCAAAAGCGCGCAAGGAAGCAGCTGAAAAAAAGCGGAAGCTAAAAGACGGCCTATGTAGGCCGTCTTCTTTCATTCACTCCGGACTTTAATTTTCAAAATAAATGTATATAGCGGTAAAATAGCGGCAAATATGATATAATGGATATATGGAGGGGATGTTATGTTTCAACCGAAATTCTCAAATACAATGAAGATGGTTAATAAACTGCTAGAGATTCAGAGGGCGAGTGTCGTTATTGATCAGTTACCGTTGCCCGTGGATATACTGGAGCAATTACAGAAGGAAGCCAAAGAGACAACGGTATTACTTTCCACCAGAATGGAAGGCAATGACCTGGATGAAGAACAAAAACGTAAAGCTCTTTATCAGAGTAGTGACGTTGATGCAGAGCAGGAAGTATATAACCTAATGAAAGCTATTGAGTTCCTAGAAGATTCAGAGCGTAGAAGCCTACCAATTACAGAAGAATGGATTAAAAAGCTTCATTGCATTATCCGTATTTCTCATGGAAGACGGCCAAGGCTGAGCGAATATCGCACAGAGCAAAACAGGGTAGGGAATCGAAATCAATCAGGGTTTTACATGCCGCCAGAGTATACGGATGTTCCTATTTTAATGGAGGACTTTGTCGCATGGCTCAATTCTCCGGAAACGCATGAACTGCCGGCACCTATTCGGGCGGGTATTGCCATGTGGCAGTTATTAACCATCCATCCTTATATGGATGGTAATGGACGGACGGCCAGAATGATTGCGACCTATATTTTGCGGCGGGGGAGCTTCGGATTAAAGGGATTATTCGTGCTCGAAAACTTCTATGATCGGAATTTAAACGATTATTACAAGGCGCTTCAAATGGGATTGGCACACAATTACTACTTTGGCCGTCATGATGCGGATTTAACGGTTTGGTTGGAATACTTTTTGAATGGTCTGGCAGAAGTTTACACGCAGGCAGCGCAAATTGTTCAAGAGAAGAATTCGGAGCTGCTACGGGTAGAACCGGAACTAATCAGGCAGTTGGATATTCAGCAGCGGCAGTTATTCAGGAAATTGGTATTTAGACAGGATGAAATTACGCCAACAGAAATCATGATGCTACTTAGTATGGGAGATCGGACAGCCAGGGATAAAATAAAACAATGGATCGAGAGCGGATTTTTACAGCCGAAAGACCCGAACGCTCAGCGCATACGAACCGTTACTTTATCGGAATGGTATGAGGAATTAGCTGATCAAATTAGAGAAAATCCCGAGCAGTATCGTTACTTATTATCGAAGGAAGATCTATAGTTAACTAAAGAGGAGCTGCTCTAAAAGGGCGGCTCTTTTTTGTACCCTGCTATTAGAGAAGAGAAATAAGCGCAAAAATGAGCGGACTTAGATCCGATCTTTTTCTTTCCCAGTCCCGATGTTATCGAAGAAGAATACTTATTGCTTTGATCTCCCTCACGGTGACGATCTGCAAAGTATTCTTCTTTTTTTCCGGGTCTATTAGTACTCTGCATCTCTATTAAAAATAATGAAAGACGTATGAAACTCCATTTTCAAACCCATAATAATCTTAAAAAATGGTAGATATTGAGGGTGATGAATATGGCTGCTCCTGACAAACTGGAATATCAAAAGCATTGGTCCAGGAATAAAGTTAAAAAAGTAAAAAATCAGTTAGAGCAAATATATATAAAACTATGGGAAGAGTTAAAACGAGGGAAAATCGTCTCAGAGGAAGAATGGTTTCTTTTTTTTCTAGAAGAGAAAGAGCTCACAAAAAAAATTTCAAGAGTCCCTTTAATACCGAAATCTATAGCTTATAAGACACCGCACTTAATCCACGAATGGCATTCAACGATGAACAAAGAAAAAAATCCTTGTAATATAAGTAATGGCTCTGGACTGAAAGTTTGGTGGACTTGTCAAAGAGGACACACATATGATCTGATTGTCCGGGACAGAACCCAAAAAAACGGAGCACAAAATTGTCCTTATTGCGCAGGAAAAAGAGTATCTAACGAAAACTCATTAGGGGCAATGTTTCCTGAATTAATATCAGACTGGCACCCTACGTTAAATGGTGAATTAACTCCATTTGATTTCACTCATGGATCAAATAAAATTGTTTGGTGGAAATGTCCAGAGGGACATGACTATGATTCTAAAGTTGTATCAAGAACAAAGGGGAATGGTTGTAGGTTTTGTTCGGGGAATGATATAAATTTTGAAACGAGCCTGGCTACCACGCATCCTGATATTGCCGCTCAATGGCATCTAAGTTTGAACGGTTCTCTGAAACCAACTGATGTAAGATGCGGTTCAGTTAAAAAGGTGTGGTGGTTCTGTGATAACAATCACACTTATGAAAGATCTATTTACCATCGGTCACAGCGAAACCAGGGCTGTCCATATTGTTCTGGACGCAAATTGCTGCCTAACAACTCTTTAGCAGCTAAAAACACTAAACTTTCCTTAGAGTGGCACCCTATAAAAAATGGAACATTAAGCCCATGGGGTGTTCATTCGAATAGCACATTAAAAGTATGGTGGTTGTGTAGGAAAAACCATGAATGGGAAGCCAATATAAACAATCGTAATAACGGAAATGGATGTTACTTTTGCAGCTTTTCAACACAGTCATCATTTCCTGAACAAGCAATTTATTTTTACATTAAACAAATTTATCCTGACGCAGAAAATAAGTACAAACTAAAATATAAAGGAAAAACGCTCGAAGTGGATATATTTATTCCATCCCTTGATTTATGTATTGAATATGATGGATACTACCATAAAAGAGAAGTGGCAATTATAAGGGATAAAAAAAAGAATACGCAGTTGCTTGAGCTTGGGAAAAAAGTGATTAGGGCACGCATTAAGTATCTTCCTGATATTGAACAAAGTGACGTACATGTGCTATATAGGGAAGACGAGAAAAGTAACGAATCTTTGGAAAAATGTGTCCAGGAGCTATTTAAATACATTCAATCTGCTTATAAAGATAACGAAGCCTTAAAGTTAAAGCTTCATTTTTTATCTATTAACCTTGAAAGAGATCAGGCAGTTATTTATGAGAAAGTAGCAAACCGGAATGACTCAAAATCATTGAAAATAATGAGTCCAGAGATAACAAAAGATTGGCATCCAAACTTAAACGGAAACTTGCAGCCTGAAGATGTGTCTTATGGATCGGAAATGAAAGTGTGGTGGATGTGTGAGAATGGACACAGCTTTCGATCTAGAATAAGTAATAGGTTACATGGAAACGGGTGTCCTGAATGTTCTAATTTAAAGAGAACTGAAGTAACCAAGGAAAATTGTTTGGCTGCTAAATGCCCAAAAATATCCTTGGAATGGCATCCCGTTATGAATCAAAATACGACTCCTTTCGATGTACGGCCAACTTCTTCATACAAGGCATGGTGGAGATGCAAAAACAACCACGAATTTCAAGCGTCCGTAAGGGGTAGATATTATCATAGTGGAGGATGCAAAAGATGCAGCTATGATCGAAAGGTTGAAAAGAAGCAGCTAAAGTTAGAAACTATAAAAAGACTGCTGGACGCACAAGTTGGAAGAGAAGAAATAGCAAAAATAACGAATATAAAACTTAGTACGTTGTATCAATATCAAAGTGAGCTATTAATACCATATCAAAAATAAAAAGAGAGCAGCGATCGCTACTCTCTTTCTTCTTTCGCATTAAAAAACTACAAAAATACAAGAGAGGATGCAACCGTTAGGTCGCACCCTCTTTACTCCTTGCTCTTTCGCCTCTTAACGAGGATATCGTTCACTATTATATGTGTCTAGAGTAGAACATTTTCTCCAAATAGTCAATACGATTGGCTTTCCTGTCGTTTTTGCTTTTTCTGTATTAAAAAACTTCTTCATCAATAAACCTTCAGGCTATAAAATAAATGGTACACATGTTAAACTGCTTTTTTAAATAAAACAGACTAGAGGTGAACGACTTATCGCCGTATACACACTTTTGGAGCCTGATGATCCGGAATATTTTAATCAATGTGAGTTTGTTAAAACTTATATGCTAGCCAATTTCGGGCTAAAACTGATAGATTGGGGAACTGCTCATTCCGAAGCCATAAGTGTTTATTGGGAATTACTTGGTATTGTGATAGATCCTGAAGAAGATGCTTTCATTTTTCCTGAAGACTTAAAAGAAGCAATTATTCAAACAAAAATAATTAATGAAGAAAAATATAGAAAAGCTATGGAATTAAATCGCCACTTCGCAAAAGCTGAAAGTATCATAATAACTTCAAATATTGAAGCACTATATAAACGGCAATTGTATGGTGAAGCAACTGGATCGCATGTACGAAATGAAATTTGTAAGTGGTATGGGTTAGATCCTAACCTTATAGATTAAACACATGGAATAAGGAGTGAATTGTATTGTCACGTTATGGTGTCCCTATGAACGCAATTGTTAGATTAAAGCCACAAAATAAAAAATCGAAATTTCAGTGTAGACTATGTGGAAAAGAACATACGAATGAAAATTTTGGATTTTGCTCAAAGTCTTGCCGGAAGGCGCATCCGTCGTTCCTAGTATCCTATGAATTTACAGATATATCTTTGGCCAAAGAATTCGTTGTGAAACGGCGTAAGGAACATTTGATCTTTATAGTAGGAGATAATCATAAAACCTGGCTAGTTACTAAAGGGAATTCATTGAAATTAAAGGAAATAGGATATAAAGAAATTACTTAAAACGCTGCCTATCACCACAAAACATAAGACACAAAAAAAGGCCTGAAGGTTTTCCCTGAAGACCTTTTTATTTTTTTGATTTGAACTTTGTGAGAAAAGGCTCACAATCAATATATATGCTGAAGCCATCGTCTTCTTGGTGAGGTAGAGGAGGGGGGATTGAATTACAAAGATGCTTTCGTCGCGCCTTCTTGTAAAAAGTTTGGGCTTTCCATATCATGTCAGAAACGACCATATTAGATTTTCCAACGTTACATAATTTACAAAGAGATTGAAGGTTATTCATATTATTAGTTCCGCCACGGGAAACAGGGATAATATGATCTACCTCCATAATTACCTTCGGTGCTTTGCGACCACATAATTGACATGTCGATTTGTCGCGGATTAATACAGCAGCTCTAACTTCAACTGGTACATTAACACGAATATGCTTCATGAAATTTATATCCTTTTTTATTAGTCTATAAAGATAGTATTACCGTGCTAAGTAGGGAATAGACAGTGAAAAACAAAATGTTCGAAATCAGTGCAAGGGAGCGGGAACCATACCTTCGCCGCAGCGTGCGAACCGAACGTGCTGAACCAGCGCTTTGGAAGAATAATTATGAGCTATGAGTCGCGGCGCGTGGGATTAAGTAACATCTAAAAGATAAACTCTACAAAAATCGGAGTCATAAAATTCCCGCTTCGTAATACTCCCCTATGCTTTACTTTGCAACGAATCAATGGTTTTATCCATACAATATCATTCATTTCCTTAGTAATAATTGTTTTTGCAATCTGATAAAAAGCAAGTTTATGATCAGGTGAAGCACCAAATTCCATTAACCCCACATTCTTGAACTTATTCTCAACTGTAGGTATTGCAATGTACCACCCGCTTTTGTTTTTGCGGTACCCAACAATATAAAAAATATCGTAACGCCAGTTAATTATTTTTACCCAAACGTCTTTTGGACGGACGCTCACGTGCCCGTCCCTTGAATAATACCGGGAATCTTTGGACTTAGCGACCATGCCTTCAAGTTCAAATTGTTTGATTTTTTCGAAGAGCTCAATTCCTTTTTCTTGTATATAAAATAATTTGTTTAAATGTGGTTGATTAACAATCACCTCAGCTAGCAGCTGCTTTCGTTCGAGGAGCGGCATATTCATTACAGACTTTCCACGATGCTTTAATATGTCGAAAACAATGTATGTTATGGGATTTGATCTAGCTGCAATCTCTGTTCTTTTAGTGGTGTTAATTCTCTTCATTACAGCTTCGAAATCTTCTTTGAGAGAATCCTCTGGATAATAGCACACAATTTCACCATCAAGTAATGTTCCTTTATCGATCTCTAACCTTTCGATCTCTGGTAATCGATTCGTTATGTCGTTTGAATGCCTGGTATATAAAGCTTTATTTGTATCGGTGTAGTCATATAATAATCGAACACCATTTCCTTTAGGCTCAAATAGAAAATCAGGATCATCGAACGGTTCCGATCTAACATCTAAAAGCATAGGAGGGGTGAACATTTAGATTCCTTCTTTCCTTTTTACATAGGATTCGCTTTTTAATATTGAATATACTTAAAATGCGATATTGACTCTAATCCAATGATTTGCTGATGATCTTTCAATGAGCCAACAGCACACCCAACACCCACTTATCGTCTTGATTTACAACAGGGGGGTTGTGTTATGCTTCTCATAAATGAAATGTGAGGGGAAAATGTATGATTCATTTTGAAGACGTATGGCGGTGCATTATGACTCATCAAGGCAGTGAGTTCACACAAAAAATGGGGAAGAGATTTACATATACGATGAAGGGTACTACACTCGTTCCAAGCACAACAAATTTCAATATTCCGAAGAGCCATATTGAAAAAGCCTGGAATCGGATGCCTGTAAATGGCCCGGGTGAGATTAATGATTTGATCGCTCCGTCCTACCTGTATGCTATATTGAATGACAAACGAATATTTCAACTCGGTGAATAAACTCTTGAGGCTAAAAACGGAGCGGGTTTTTGCATATGCTTTACTCGCCACCTTGAATCAAAATATAGGGGGACATATGAATATATTCAGCCATTACGCACATAGGGAAAATCATTGCACCAATGTTCTGATGAATCTACTTTCCTTGAATGATTCGCAGTTAATGAAGCAGTTCGCAAAAAGGTTTCTCCTTGAGTCAGAATATCTTGAATTTGGAACGACAAAGTATTTGCTCTTTACAGAGAGTGCATTTGTAGCCTCGAAATGGTCGTCAGAATGCTGGCCTGAATATCGTCTCCGATTGCAACAACGCCGCAGTCGAAATTTCGGACGCCGAGCGAGCGGAGCGCTTCCTCGTCCGTACAATCAGCGGACACAGCGTAGGTGAGCACGCTGCTCATCTCCTGCACGGCTTCCTCGTCCTTATCAATGCCCAGTACCTCGTTGCCCAGCTCAATCAGCTCTCGGCCCAAACTTGAACCGAATCTACCTAACCCGATAATGACAAATTGCTTCTTTTTTGCTCCCACCTGGTGATTGAACGACCTGTCCAATCGTACCCGGCATACAATTCAGGTTCGGAATATATTTGTTTGGCAATGTAGGCGATCACGGCTTTCGGTACTTCAAACTTATGGCTTGGAAAACGTGCCTCATTTTGAAAAAACTTGAGTAGCACGGCAAATCCAATCTTGGTTTCCCCTGTCTTATTCTCAATCAAACTCATTTCGTTCGGCAGTATCGTGAAATGCTCGATTAATTCGTCCAGTTCCCAATTTCGCTTCATATTATCCCCTCCAAATAAAGTTCCTATAACAGTGAGTATCGGAACTTATTACTTGAAATAAGTATATCCAAGCTGTATATTTTAGACAATATGAGTATCAAATAGCTCGAAGTTCCGTTTACAAAAATAGATTTGGAACTTTAATTTATAATTTGGACTAAGCTAACTGGCAGAGAAGGTTATATCGCTATATAAAGTTATACTAGGATGAATTAGAATATGTTGCCTTAGGTTTTTATTACGCATTCATACTTTTCATCGACCAGCTGAATACACAACTACCCCAATCCAGACATGAACATGAATATAACCACCTTATACATGTAAAAATAATGAAAGATGAGGTGCATAATGAATCGAATATTGCTTGTTGAAGATGATGAAAATTTGGTGTTTGGTATTGAATATACCTTAACGAGTGAAGGATATACCGTTGTTGTTGCCGGTAGCTTAGAAGAAGCCAAAAAGGCATTCAAGACAAATGTCGTCGATCTAATTTTGTTAGATGTGAATTTACCGGATGGTTCTGGGTACGAACTCTGTAGGGAAATCCGGGCATCGTCTCAGGTTCCCATCATATTCTTGACTGCTTTGGATGAGGAGACAAATGTTGTTGTAGGGCTTGATTTGGGAGCAGATGATTATATGACCAAACCGATCCGGACCAAAGAACTTCTATCCAGAATGAAAGCCGTATTAAGGCGAAATCATAAACCTAAGGATGAAGTAAATAGATGGATATCCGACGATATTGAACTCCGAGTTCTCGAAGGAACTGTCTTCAAGTGCAATCAAGAGCTTTTGTTGACGGGGCTGGAATATCGATTACTATTAATGCTAATTACTCACCCGAAACAAATTTGCAGCAGAAGTACCCTTCTTCACAGTCTTTGGGATATGTCAGGAGAATTCATTGATGACAACACCCTTTCGGTCCACATCAGAAGGTTAAGAGAGAAAATTGAGGATGTTCCTGCTGCACCGAAATATATCATTACCAATCGAGGAGTCGGATACAAATGGAATGCAGATGTCATAGGACGATAAACCATGATTGAAGTCGTCCGTAATCCAGAGTGGAAGTCCATCGCCGGTAAAGTCATTGTATTACAAGTATTGTTAGCGGTACTCGTGTTCGTTTTTATGAGTCAGCAAGTCGGGCATATCAATAAGGCCATAGTTAATCAGAATGTTGCGCTGATAGGTCACGTTTTAAAGAAAGAGCCGCAATTTGAAAATGAAATCATCCACTACATCACTCAGGGAGCCCAAGAACATGAAGTAACAGAAGGCAAAAGGATATTGGCGCAATATGGTTACAACGAAGAGATGTCAGTCGAAGATCAACCAGCCCTTTCAGGCATCGCATTGCCCAAGATTACGGCAGCTCTCGTTTTGCTTCTTGTCATTCCATTCATGCTGTTGTTGCTATGGGAATATCGTAAATTGTTTGGCAAGATCAGGACCGTTGCCGTTGCCGCGGAGGAGGTCGTAGAACATCATTTCGACAAACCGCTTCCCGAGAACGATGAGGGCGACTTTGGTTTTTTAGGACGCAGCTTCAACGCCATGGCGGGAAGGTTGCACAACAGTCTCGAACAACTGAAACAAGAAAAAAGATTTCTGCGCAACTTGCTCTCCGATATTTCGCATCAGCTCAAAACGCCGTTGGCATCGCTAATTGTTTTTAATGAGAATTTGCTAAATGGTCCAAATATGAAGAATGAAATGAAAATGAAATTTCTAGAACGGAGCCAACAGCAACTTGAACGAATGGAATGGCTGATTATCAGCTTACTGAAGCTGGCGCGGGTCGAAGCGGGTGCAATCGTGTTTCACAAGGAAGAGACTCGATTAAGGGAACTGATCGAAGATGCAGTACAGTCGTTGCGATTGTTATCCGAGCAAAAGAGGCAAACGATCTGTATCTGCGGTGGCGAAGAAATGCTCGTAAAAGCGGATGCGGAATGGCTGACAGAAGCTTTTATTAATTTGATCAAAAATGCACTGGAGCATACCCAGAGAGACGGGGAAATCAAGATCGTTTTGGAAGAAAACGCACTATTTTTTACGGTCAGTGTTCGCGATAACGGGGAGGGTATTTCCCAGGAAGACCTTCCTCATATTTTCAAACGATTTTATAGCGGGAGAAGCGCAACAAAGCCACAAAGCATTGGCATTGGATTGTCGTTAACCAAGTCAATCATTGAAGGACAAGGCGGGATCATAACGGTTGATAGTAAACCAGGAGAGGGGACCGAATTCAAGATTTCGTTCATTAGAGGAAACGGGTGAAGAGGAAGCTTACGAAAAAGTAAGCTTCCTCTTCACTTTATCGTAAGCTTCGAGGCTTATACTAACAAAGAGAAACGTGAAACATAAGCTTAGGAGGTAGACAGGTGGATATACTAAAAACCGTGAATTTATGCAAAACCTATGGAAGCGCAGAGGCGAAGGTTGAAGCATTAAAAGATGCAAATTTCTCCGTTCAACAGGGGGAATTTGTTGCTATCGTAGGGGCCAGCGGATCAGGGAAGAGCACTTTGATGCATCTATTAGGCGGGGTGGACCGCCCGTCTGGCGGACAAGTCATCATCGATGGTACGGATATTTATAACAAAAAAGAAGCGGAGCTCGCTATATTCCGGAGACGAAAGATTGGATTTATTTTTCAATCCTACAACCTGATCCCGGTCCTATCTACGGAGGAAAATATTAAGTTGCCGCTATTATTGGAGAACAAAAAGGGTGATGAAAAATATGTGCAGGAATTAATGGGGATATTAGGCCTCACCGAGCGAAGGCACCATCTTCCATCCGAATTGTCAGGCGGACAACAGCAAAGAACGGCTATTGGACGTGCTTTAATCAATAAACCCTCGATTATTTTAGCGGATGAGCCCACCGGAAATCTGGATAGTAAAAGCAGTAAGGAAATCATGGATTTACTAACGTTCTCCGTTAAAAAATATCATCAGACATTAATTATGATCACGCATGATCTAAATATTGCCAAAACCGCAGATCGAGTCGTAAGAATCGAAGACGGCCTCCTTCAACAGCCAAATGAGGTGAATGAACGTTGAATAGCTACACGGGTCTTACCGGGAAATATTTAAAGGGACAGAAAAAAAGATCGCTGCTTACGATTTTCGGTATTATCTTGTCGGTTACGTTGCTCACATCCATTGGAACGATCGGGATGAGCTATTGGGATAAATTAATCAGACAAACCATAAATCACTACGGAGATTACCACGTCTCCATCAATGGCATTTCAGGAGAAGCCGTCCCGAAGGTAAAAAACAATGCATCCGTGGAAAGTGCCGGCGTCATCAGTAGGGAAGGATACGCCATCATTAAGGAAACAAACGAGAAGGAAATGCACGAAAATCCGTTTGCCGCACCCTACCGATACTTGAATGTCAAGGGATATGATGCGAATGCGATATCCATGCTTCAAGTACAGCTCGACTCAGGCAGGCTGCCTAAAAATCCGAATGAGATTGTCCTTTCATCATCGAGTTTGAGTCTCTTTTCAGAAAAACCGAAACTTGGCGATACGATGGAGCTCAAGCTTGGGATTCGGAAGGTGGCGTCCACCGGTGAAGACAAGAAAATTAACGGATTTGGTGATTTTGGCTGGGATCTTGACGAAGCCTTCCAAGCTCAATCCCAAAAAGATTATACCATCGTCGGCTTTATGAAGTCGCCAACGGGGAATTGGTCTTCAAGTTACATCTTTCCTGCCATTACTTTCAACGATAACAAGACCATCGACAACAAGAAAAAGTACTTCATTTATGTCAAAATGAAATCTTTGAATGGAGTCCAAAATAAAACAGAAGCCATCATGTCCTCTTTACAGTTGGGTAATGTCGAACAAGGTTCAGCAATGCAACTGGGTAAGGATAATTTTATTAAGGATGTAAGAATTGATTACAATAATGAGCTGCTTAAATTGTATGGCAAAAGTATTTATAAGGGGGTAAACAACAGTCTAACCCTTGCGTTTGTCGCAGTTATTGTGATTATTATGATTTGTACGATTGCCGTAATCTATAATACTTTTCATATTTCTGTACTAGAACGAATTTCACAATTTGGCATGCTGAGATGCATTGGAGCTACACCAGCCCAAATTCGCAAAATTGTAATGCAAGAAGCGAGACTGTTGAGCTTGATCGGCATACCCATCGGGCTTCTTACGGGAACCCTTTTTATGAAGTTATTGTTCTACAATATCAGCTTGTTAACATTAGGTTTCTTAAACGATATGAGAATGGTCATCTCCATACCGATTCTGATTGCTGCCGGTTTATTAGGCCTGCTGAGCGTATTTTTTTCCGCCATTGGACCAGCAAAACAAGCAGCTCGCGTATCACCTCTGGAAGCGCTAAAAAGTACGGGGAACACGAAGGTTGAACATATCACGAAGGTCAAAAAGTCCCGGTTCGTTAAAAAGCTGTTTGGCATCGTAGGGCAATTCGCCAGCAGGAACTTGCAGCGGAACAAAAAACGGTTCCGGATAACAGCCTTTTCCATGATTATTAGCATTACTTTGTTTATTGTATTTAGCGGTTTGGTTGATTTCATGCGGCAAGCAACACAGATCTCTGGTGCTCAGTATTCTTATTCGCTTTCCTATGATGGGCCTTCAAAACGAATAGATGATACCGTGTATCAGCATATTGCCAAGCTTGATGCTGTTCAACAAGCTTACAAGTATTACAATGATCAAGTAGAGGCAATCATCCCTAAGGATAAGGTTGATCCCAAATATTATGAATTAAGAAAGGGTCGATATCTCGTTGCTGAAGGCGAGGGGTATCGAACAGATAATAATTTTCTTACGTCCTATGGAGACAATGGCTTGGATGCTCTGCAATTCAAACTCACGGCCGGAAAGATCGACAAGGAGAAAATGAACCAAGAAAACGGAGTTGTCGTTCTACAAAAAGTAAGCACGAAAACGGAAAGTGGAAAACAACTGATTATCGATCAAACCCGCTTTAAGGTTGGAGATCGCATCAAAATTCGAGCAACGAACGGAGACCGAAAAGTTTACCAAACCGTGACAGTGGCCGGAATCGTTGATCAAGACTTGTTGATGAAGGGATATACTAGCAGTGAAATTATTTCATTCATTACGACGACGGAAGTTTATTCCAAGATTATGGGGATCGACGCATATTCCAGAATCTTCATTCTTGCAAATCCGGATATATCGAACCAGCCTATAACAGACTATCTCAAATCGTTAAATGAAAAAGACTCCGGATTTAACTACAATGATCGAGTGGCGGAAGTCGCCCAAGCCAAAAACGACGCAATGACTTTTAGCATCTTGCTTTATGGTTTTATCGGTGTCATTGTGCTAATTGGTTTCTTGAACATTATGAATACAGTAAGTACGAATCTAATTCTTCGTACGAAAGAGTTTGCAGTTCTCAAGGCCATCGGCATGACCCAGAGTGAAGTGAGGAAAATGATTATTTTAGAAGGCATATTTTATGGTTTATTTGCCGCCGTGATCGGGATTATCATAGGGACGGCTCTGAATTATGGAATACATGTTCTCTTCGCAGGTGCTTTGGATACAGCCTGGGTGATCCCATTGGACAGTATCGGCATTGCTTTCGCGGGTGCGATGATTACGACGCTCGTCGCAACGATTTGGCCGATGTACAGGTTAAATAAAGTAAATATCGTAGATGCTCTTCGGAGGGAGAATTAGGGTAAACTAGCTGAAAAGGTCCCATAAATTTCGAAATGACCATCGAGTTTTAGACAGAGATCCCCGCTCAATCAAAATGGTTAGAATAAGGAGATCTGTGCCTTAAGCTCGTGTCGGGGGACAAGAGCATACCTCATTAGAACCGCGTACTACGCGGTTTTTTCATTTAATGGGCGCAAGTTCTTGTACTGGCATAAGGAAAAGAAACTTTAATACCCGGTAGGTCATACCTAACGGGCACGTTAGTTTAATCGAACAGGTTGCAATTTCAACATTTAGTAATCATAATATGAACTCTCCTGAAATGGAAAGATCTCTTACATTTTTATCCACATGTTTGCGGGTGGTGTCAGCTACGCTGGTATTACCCGATATATGGAGAGTGTTAAGCTGGACAATGTTCACATCCAGCAAGGACAATTAGAGCGGATGTTACTCCTCGCTGTACTATTGACGAAGGAGATCAAGTCAAATGCGACTGTAGCTTCAGCAATCCTGGATGCGGACACACGTACGATCGACATGTCCAATGCTTCGATGAGTCCAAAAGAGGAAGGGAAGCGGGATCTTGTTGACGAGCTGGTTAAATACACCGCACATTCATTATTTCAGGGAAATTTTCCTTACTTCCGATCAATTGGCACCTATTTGTTGACAGGTAACTTCAACCGAGTAGATTTCTTGGAAGATTTGAAGTTCTTCCGGAATGAGCATGAAGCGAAGAAAAGACCAGAGAAACAGAGGGCCCCAGAGGAGCTGCTTATCGATCAATACTGGAAGTTAACAGACAAGGAATTTACTGATGCTGTGGTTACCGTTCTAGACAAAGTGGAAGTTGGAAGCTATTTACTATTAAAATACGCGCAATTATATGTATATTTTATCCATTTTCTCGAGAAAGTGATTCTACCTGGGCAATACGAGGAGGGGCTACTAGCTAAGTTTAAGAAGGGTATTGATATCGTGATCGAATCTATCGATGCCTCCGAGGAGTTTATTACGGTTCCTTTTGATTTTTTAAGCGATAATGATAAGGTGAAAAGATTAAACATGTACATCAAGCAGCAGATGAGCAACAAACGAAATCAAGACTTCGATCGGATTGCTCGCGAGTTAGAGTATATGCTTAAAACAGAACCGAAACAGTTCGTAAGTAAGTTGTACCAGTATCAGAACAAACTGTATTTTCCACTGTTTAAATATTTCGACGCGGTTACCTTTGTGGAGGACCTATTTGCCTTGGATAATGAAGTGTTAATGGATGTTCGCAACGCCATTGTCAACCGTTATCAAGCAACAAATATCGGCGATTTTCTAGAGGGTGACCGAGATCCGCTTAAGACCATTTTGGAACATATAGAGATTAAGAACCAGGCTACGCCCGCTTCATCTTTGTCAAGAGTGCTAAGGGAGCGATTTGCGGATCATTTTGAAGAAGTTGAGTCAAAGCGAAATTGGGTCAAAAACCGGAGTGAACGATCTTATGATCGGATAAAAGATCTGACTCTTTGCCAATTTATTTTGGTTGTAGGAAGAAGCTGTAACTCAAAAGTGTACCTAAAACAAGACGAATATTTTTGGGTTTCATTGAGTTTAAATCTTGAGATTATTGAAGAAATTGATAAGTGCATTTTCTCAAAATTACTAGAGACAGGAAATAGGTTCGAACTGTTTGAACAAAGAAAGTTGAAGATGGAGAAATTATTTAAATAGTGTTTTTTATTGTGGCCACATGGGGATAATAATTCCCATGTGGTTTTTATAATTGACGAATTTTGAAGCTAAGTGCAACGCTTCTTTCAATAAGGGCTCACCAGCCGATTTGACCCGGAAGTTCTTTGTGATTAGTTAACTAATGACCGTCGGTATATAAAAGAGAGAATTAAGTACATATTCAGTGAGATTTTTCCTGCATTAAATTTGCAAATAACAAACGATACGAGTGAGTAAATAAGCGAGAAGAGCAAACTGCATCATTGTGACACAAGCCATTGTCAGAGGACAAGAACTTATATCCTTAGCCGATTTGCTGAACCGTGCTGTTGCTCGGTGGGGACGAGCGAGGAATGCGAAAATTTGTCGGAGTTATGTGTGTCGAGTAGTGAGATGTCGTGTGACAGAATATAGTAACATTGAAAACCGCATAAATTGCGGTTTTATTTATGATATTAAGTTCTTGTCAAAATGAAATGAAAAGAACTTGATAACATTGCTGATGAGTGATAAGAACTTTGCAACATTCCCGACATGATGCTTATTCCGCAAGTTCCGAATACTCGTTGTCGGGATCATACATCGACTCCAATTCGCAATACCTGAACTGCTTGGTCGTCTTAGATCCACTAGGCTAAACCAAATATAACAAGACACAATCCCTTGCGAAACAAAGGTTTTTTGCTATATTTCCGAAATGAAACGCGCTGCGCCGCCAACGGGAGGCGGCAGGTTCACCTTTCTTAGCTATGCGTCTCGACTGGTCCGAACATCATAAAAATGGACAGTGTCAGTCAAAAAATGATCCGTAGATGGGGCAAGAAAAAGTAAGCTACAATGACGTTATGAAGGAGGAGAAGACAGATGCAAGCGGATACAACAGGTAATGATATTAATGCGATTCGACAAAACCGGATATTATGGAAGCGGTTTAAAAGACAAAGTTTGCCACAAACATTTGTCCTGCTCGGCATATTGTTTTTGATTATCTTTTCTTACATTCCCATGTTCGGGATCCTCATGGCATTCAAGGACTACCGTATTACAGACGGTGTGCAGGGAATATTTACGAGCGAATGGGTAGGGCTAAAATATTTGAATGAATTTGTAGGCGATTACAGGTTTAACGATTTGGTTCGGAATACGTTGATTCTTAGTATCTTGAAAATTGTATTTGCTTTTCCTATTCCGATTTTATTCGCTTTAATGCTTAACGAGCTGAAGGGAGCTGGGTTCAAAAGGTTCGTGCAGACTGTGAGTTATTTCCCGCATTTCATCTCCTGGGTCGTTGTGGTGGGTTTAGCTTTCGTGTTTTTTTCGTCAGAAGGCGGCCTCGTTAATTTACTGCTCTTAAAATTAAACGTAGTGGACGAGCCTCTTACAATACTGACGGACCCTCATTCATTCTGGGGACTTGCTGTAGGGAGCGCGGTATGGAAGGAAGCGGGTTGGTGGACGATTATCTTCCTGGCTGCAGTAGTAGGTATCAATCCTGCGTTGTATGAGGCGGCAGAAATTGACGGAGCTGGACGGTTGAAGCGAATTTGGCACATTACGCTGCCGGGCATTAAGGGAGCGGTCGTCGTCGTACTGATCCTGTCGATTGGAAGTTTGTTGGGGGGCGGACTGGTTGGTTCCAACTTTGAGCAAGCTTTCTTGTTGGGTAACTCAGTCAACAGCGATACGTCAGAAATTGTTCAGACGTATGCCTTCAAGATGGGGCTTGCAGAAGGACGTTTTGCCTACGCTACTGCGATCGATCTGGTGCAATCCGTCATATCGGTTTTCCTCATCTTTACAAGTAATTTCATAGCCAAGCGAATTTCAGGACAGGGGTTATTTTAATGGTGAGCATTCGGAAGAAGTGGAAACGGCGGACCCTTGAGGATTGGCTCGTTGACAGTATTAATATGGTGTTGATCTTGTTTGTCGTCATAATGACGTTTTATCCTTTCTATTATTTGTTGATTATATCATTCAATCAAGGCCTGGACGCGGCAAAGGGAGGTATTTACTTCTGGCCGAGAAAATTTACACTGGATAATTACTCGACGTTTTTCCAAGATCCCAAATGGCGAGTAAGCTTTCTAGTATCATGTGCGAGAACGGTTGTTGGAACGCTATTGGGAGTAATGTTTACAAGTTTAGTTGCTTACGGGTTGGCTTATAAGCAGCTTTTGTTCAAGAAAACGTATTTTGCGATCGTCATCGTCGCGATGTATTTCTCCGGTGGTATGATTCCTTATTATGTGGTGCTACGGGAGCTGCAACTGCTTAACCATTTCGCTGTATACGTCATCCCTTCCATGTTGAATCTGTTCTTCTTGCTCATCGCGATTTCATTCTTCAAAGAAATCCCCGATGAACTTCAAGAATCGGCCCGTATCGACGGTGCCAATGATTTGACGATCTTTTACAAGATGATCCTCCCGATCTCGCGGCCGCTTCTAGCTACGATGTCGTTGTTCCTCGGCGTTGGGCAGTGGAACTCTTGGCTCGATTCCGCCTATTTCGTGCAAAGTAACAATCTGCGTACGTTAACGTACCGCATGATGGAGATCATCAATCAAAGCACGATGCCGACAGATGCGATGAGCGCGGATTTCGCATCGATGAATACGGTGACAACATTCTCCATTCAGGTTACGGCTATGGTTGTCGCCATTATCCCGATCATGCTCGTATACCCGTTTTTGCAGAAGCATTTTGTTAAAGGCGTTATGATTGGAGCAGTCAAAGGCTAGTGATCATAATATTACGACCGCAAGGTCCTGATATAAATTTTATTAGGGGGTACATCCATGATTCAATTGGGCAAAAAGAAATGGGTCAAATTAACGTTTGCTGCACTTATGCTTCTTACTACCCTTTCGGCCTGTTCGGGCAAAGACGAAAGTCCGGAAAACAAGGGAGCTAACACGTCAAGCAATACAGAAGGGACGAGCACTGAGCCGGTAGAACTGAGCATATTCGTAAACCATCCTTGGTTTCCGGTACATGACTGGGCCGGCTCTGTCCCAGAATTAATCACAGAGAAGACCGGTGTCAAATTAAAGGTGACGATTGCGGCAGATGATAAGCAGCTACCGCTCATGATCGCATCCGGTGATTTGCCCGATCTTGTCTTTACGGCAACAAATTTGGATCGGTTGGCCGATCCGAAAGTCTCTTACGCCTGGAATGACTTGATTGAGCAGTACGCACCGGATTTCAAGGTTGACCAAGCTCGCATTGCAATCAACACGTCAACCGATGGGAAGTTTTATACGGTACGCAATAACTATGCTACGAAGGAAGAGTGGGATGCCTATCCGAACGCGATCATCAATTCAAGCGCGCTCGGTATTCGCAAAGATATTATGGAGGAGCTTGGCAATCCGACATTGAATAACTTCGAAGACTTAGAGAATTTGCTCGGAACAGTGAAAGCCAAATACCCGGATGTTATTCCGTTAATGCTCGATATCAACTGGGGACTCCGTTATTTCAAAATGCAAAATGGGGTGCCTTCGGCTTACACGGATCTGTATGAGCAAGACGGCAAAGTGCAGCAGTATTTGAGACATCCAGGCATGCTGGAAGTATACAAATATATTAACCGTCTATACCGAAACGGTTATATGACCGCTGAGAACTTCGCTTTCAAAGATACGGTCAGAGACGATGATTATGTCATGAAGGGCAAAGTGTTCGCGCTTGCGGACAATACAAATATTTTTGATACGTTCAACAGTCAAGCATCCGATCAAGGTAGCGGATACAGCTATACACAGCTTACGAAACCGCTTGGCAGCAATCCCAAAGAGTATTTTGCGAGCGTAGGCTGGTCTGGCGTTTACATTACGAAGAATAACAAGAATCCCGAGGCTGCGATTAAATTCATGCAATATATGTTCTCGGAAGAAGGACAAAAGCTTGGTTTCTGGGGCATCGAAGGGAAGCACTGGAAATGGAACACAGAGCTTCAATATCCGGAGCTGCTGTATAAGCAAGGAGACGCGGACTATATTAATAAAGAAGCGATTGGATTCTGGGGCTTGATGTCTAACAGCGCTGCACTAGATCAGGTCGTGCCGGGAACGGAGTCGGCAGAAGTCAAGAAGATGTCAAAGCAATACACCGAGTTTGTCCCAGCGCTTGGCATGCTCGTTCCCGAATCCGATTCGGAGATTGGAGTCATTCGCACGAAGTTGGATGAAATGATTAAGAACGAAGAGGTCAGGATTTACATGGCTGACTCTGAAGAAGAGGCGGTTAAGTACTATCATGACTTGATGGATAAAGCGGAGCAAATCGGACTTAGTCAGTATGAGGCTTGGGCGAACGAAAAGTACAATAGTGTGAAGGATACATTCAAGTAGGGATACGCAGCATTATAGGTGGAGTCAGCGCATTTCACTGGCTTCCCTTCTTTTTGTGTTACGATACAACAAAAAAGAAGAAGTTGATAATATGTTCGAATGGTTCGCGATGAAAGTACTCAGGCTTCTCCCGAAGACAAAAATCGTCAGAAAGCTGTTCTTGGGCTATGTACTCATTATTCTATTTCCTATTCTCATTTTCGCTTATTTGTTATATCACCAGGCACACATCCGATTTCTGGAAGAATATATGCGCAACCGGCAGGATTTAATTGAACAGGTAAACAGTAATCTGAAGGTGGATCTAACGCAGGTCGAATCTGTCTATCAACTTTTTCAAAACGATCAGTATGCTTTGGAATATTTGAGCGGCGCTTATGAGACGGCAGCTGAGCACGTATACAGCCTTGTTAAATACATCCGGCCGAGATTCTCTTATGTATACACCGGCAATCCAAAGATTGTGGCTATCCGGTTGTACAGCACCAATTCGGACGTGTACGCATTAGGGCCAGAATTCGGGGACATCGATGAGCTTGTCTATAACGATCCTTTGTATGAGAAGGTCAAGCACCTTACGCCGGGAAAAGGAATATGGCTTTATGATCAACCCGAACAGAAAGCAATGCCTGTATGGCGCTATTACCAAAACATCTACACTGAGTCATTCTCGAAGCTGATCGGAATCATGGAAGTTAAAATTACGGATGAAGTCATTAGCGGAATGATCGACAAGGTGAAGACGAAGCCGGATGATTCGATTATTGTCTTATCCCGGGATAACCAGTTGTTATTCACGGATATTGAAGAGACGGGCAGACTCAACGCGCTAAAGAGAGCAGCGGCGGATGCCATGACAGATGGAGTATCCAAATATGCTTATCTCCGTGACGTCAATTTGTTAGGGAACAGCATTAATGTCGAGCCCTTGGCGATAAAGATCATTTCGTTCACGAGCGGAAGAGAAGTCAATATTCAACGCGAGCTGCAGTGGTTTGCATGGGGAGGTGTCTTGTGTCTGCTCGTGCTTTCTATTATTTACTATTGGATTGCGACATTGCTTACGCGCAGAATTCTAAAGTTGGCCAAACATATGCGAAATGTGGACTCCGACAATCTCTCCAAATATGAAGACACAAGCCACGACCGCGACGAGATATCTTTCCTAGCTGTCTCTTATAACGCGATGCTTCAACGGATCGATGATCTAGTCAATACGGTTCATCGTGCAGAGCTCATGCGGAAGGAAGCCGATTACAAAGTGCTGCAGGCGCAGATCAAACCTCATTTCTTATACAACACGTTGGAGTCGATCCGAATGCTAGCCGAAGTGAAAGAGGCACCCGAGGTGGCGGATTTCACCCATACGTTTGGCAAGCTGATCCGATACAGTTTATCGAATGACCAATTCGAGACGACGCTTAGGGATGAGCTTGAGCATGTAAGAAATTTTCTAACTATTCATAAAAACCGCGTCGGCGAACGATTGCAATTTGAGATTGACGTGGCCGCACCGATTACCAGCTTCGTCTGTCCACGCTTTATCCTGCAGCCTTTGGTGGAGAACAGCATTATTCATGGCTTGAGCAAGCTGAGGAGACAGTGGTTACTTCAGATCCGGGTGTTGGAGACGGCGGGATACATGGAGGTTCATATCACTGATAACGGACTTGGAATCGAAGAGGACCGCCTCTTGGTGATTCAGGAGATGTTGGAAGGGAAGCGGGAACTTAACCGATTCCAGACGACTTTGGGCGGACTTGGGGTGTACAATGTCCATGAGCGAATCAAACAATTCTACGGCCATGATTCCGGTCTGACAATTACGAGTCGAAGTTTGGAAGGTACGACATGTGTTATTCGAATGTATAAAGGCGGTGGGCAGTGATGTTGAATTTATTAGTGGTCGATGACGAGCCGCTTATCCTTGCAGGGCTTAGCGCGATTATTCGGAATGCCAACACTCCCTTCCAACGGATTGAAACTGCGAATGATGCAATTGAGGCATTGGAGAAGCTCCAATCGTTCCAACCTCACTTGATTATTACCGACATTCATATGCCTGAGATGAGCGGTCTTGAGTTCATTAAGCTAGTGAAGGAAAGCAATCTCTGCCACCAGTTCGTCATCTTGACGGGATATGATGACTTTTCATACGCTCGGCAGGCATTGCGTTATCAAGTACTCGATTATTTGTTGAAGCCCGTAGATAAGGAAGAGCTTCTCGTCATTCTAGAGGATGCCGCGCGGACCATAGAGATGGAAACTGAACCGCTGACCGCCAAGGCAAAGACAGATGAAGTCACACAGGTATTCACCGGCTTGCTTAATAGCTGCACTTATACGGAACAAATGAATAAGACATTGGAATATATTCATAGGCATTACGCCCAAGACCTATCCTTGGAGCAGGTCGCCAAACACATTGGTTTGAGCCCAAGCTATGTAAGCGCCATGTTCAAAAAGGAATCGGGTATGAATTTCATCCCGTATCTCCATACTTGCCGAGTGGTCAAGGCGCAGCAACTGATGAACGAGCAGCCAAAGCTGCCCGTGGACAAAGTGGCCTTACAGGTGGGATACGAAAATCCAAGGCATTTCTTTAAAGTATTCAAGAAATATTCCGGACTTACGCCAGGCCAGTACCGAGATTGCGAATCTGATTTATGGGAGAACGGCAAACCAAAGGAGTGATTTTCACGCTGGATTTTGCAGCGTGTAGTACGGACAACTTGTTCACGGCTGAGAACAAGTTACAAGCAAGCGACCACACGTACAAGCTACCAATGGACGAAAAGACGAAAAGACGATTTTGCAAATTTTGCAAAAGCAGATGGGCGTTAGCGGACGAAAGCAGGTCATGTGAACCGAATCTTTACCAACCGTTACATGATGAGAGGAGTCCGTTAAACGAATAAAGCGAATTTGGCAGAAAGGAAGGATATAAATGGGAATCGTTAATTGGGAGCATCGTCAAATGAATGGCGAATATACTCTTTTGCTTGATGAAAAGGAAATCGGCCGCGTGTTACCGTTCGAGGATGATCGTTTCGAAGTAAACGATACATTCGAATCAGTGCGGGACGGGGTAGTCAAATGGACGAGGACGTTTGTTTATCTCGGTCCTGTATCGGAGTCTGGCAAGATTACAATGGACTTTGCAACCTCATACGAACCTCAGTACTATATGATTCCTTCCGTTACCTATAACGGAAACGGGTGGGGCAGCGGTTTGGAGCCCAAAGGCTTGCAACGAGATGGTCAGCCTTGGGTATTCGCATGGCACCGAACTGCGGTCGCAGGAGCAACTTACTCCGAGGGCGAAGGTATTGCCGTGTCTATGTTCAGCGAGCCTCCAACTGAGATGCAGAATTATTCATGCTCGCTTGCGGCCGAACCCGGCTGTATTATTCATCGATTGATTTGGCCCGAAGAAGAAACGCCAGAGGTATACATTAGTCGCGACAAGTATTGCGATGCGTTTGAAGCGGGACGGATATTCACACCTGGCGAGAGCTTCGAGACTTGTGCTTATTTGACGATAGAAGCATATACCCAGCCGCGCGTATCGTGGCGCAAGATGCTAGATGAAGCATGGCACATTCAAAAACAGTTGGTGCAACCTCGTTTTAATGCTGAAAGCGTGTGGAATCTGGGCATGGCTTATGCGAAGGAAGGTTTGTGGGCTGAAGACGGAGATTTCCGTGGTTTCGCAATCGGCAGGAAATGGGATGGCGAGGAATGGGCGCAGGCCCGTCATTACGAAATCGGATGGTGCGGCCAAAATGCCTCTTTGGCCAATTCCATGCTAGCCGATTACTTGCGATTCGGTAACGAGGACTCGCTTCAACGCGGTTTGGCGGTGCTGGACGGATGGGTGAAAGGCGGCAGACTCTCGAACGGCCTCATACATTGTCACTTCGATTATGTATTGTTCAAGAAAGACCAACCGGAGGTGCAGGATGCCTGCAACCTCGGGACTGCGGCCATGAATTTGTTCGAAGCCGAGGAGCTGGCTCTCCTCTGCGGTTTCGAACGCCCGATTTACCGCGAAACGGCACTAGGCATTTGCGATTTTGCCTTGTCGGCTCAGTCGGGAGACGGAAAAATAGGTAAATCTTGGACAAATGATGGCGAACCACATGATCCGGAGGGTACGGTGGGCTGTTTCCTTGTAACGCCATTCGTCAAGGCTTACGAAATAACGGGAGAAAAGGCTTATTTGCGCGGTGCCGAGCTTGGATACCACTATTATATCAGAGAGCTGCTCGACAACGGGTATACAACGGCAGGTGCGCTCGATACGTATTGCGTGGACAAGGAATCAGCGATTCCTTTATTGAAGGCAGGTATCGCGCTGTTTCGTATCACTGACAATCGGACGTATCTTGAATGGGCTGAGCTTGCAGCCTGGTACTTGGCAACTTGGCAGTGGCACCATTCAGTTGAGTATGAAGATGGAAGCGCCTTGGGAGAAATTGGTTACGATACGTTCGGAGGAACGTCCGTCTCAACGCAGCATCACCACATTGATCCATTCGCGCTTGCGTTCATTGAGGATTGGGTGGAGCTGGCGTCGCTTACAGGCAACGAAGCATGGCGCGAAAGAGCTCGTGCAGCATGGGCGAATGCAACATTCGGCATCTCAGATGGCAGTCTGACGGTCATGGGAAAAACGCGTCCAAAAGGCAGCCAGGATGAAGGATTTTTCCATACCCGCTGGGGAGATCCATTCAACGTGTCACAATGGCTGGTCGCATGGCCGACCGCCTTCCGGCTTGAAGTGCTGCGCCGCGTGAATGAAGAAGATCTTGGAATATAGCTTGTATGAATCCCCCCAAGCCCCATTAAGGGGTTTGAGGGGATTCGTTTTCTGCGGTAGTTTCTTCTCGTATGGATAAATCTTAAACCTATATGGACAAATAATAGCGTTGTTAACTATTCCCGCAAGAGAAGACGCTGAATCGTCCATGTTTCCCTAACTGTGTTGAATACTCATGCACGCCTATTTTAACTATGATGGTATTAGTAAAGCGCTTTCTTTTATAGAAGGATGAGGCATCCTTATTAGTACTAATGAGGAGGTTGGTTATGAAACGAATGTTCGAGCCTGTCGCGTTTCGAAATACGAAGCTTTTTTGGGATTACAGGTTGAAGAACACCGAGAATTATCAAGGCTATCATCATTGGCATCAATGCTGCGAGATGTTGTATGTTCACGAAGGTGCCGGTCGTGTTGTGCTGGATGGTGAAACGTATCCGATACGCAAGGGAATGCTTTTCTTCTTCCGTCCATATCAGTTGCATCATGTTTTTGCGAACGTGAGTAAGGAACAGCCATACTCGCGCACCATTTTTTTCTTTGATCCGCATCTTATGGAGGAGCAACTCCAACCATTTGCGAAGCGGCATGCCTTATTTAAGGCGTTATGGCGAGGACAGAACAAAGTGAAAGCTTTCGATCTCTCCTCGTACAGCGAGAGCATAGAGCGCAACTATGAAAATTATCAATCAGTAAGAAGCCAAGGAATGGGGGAGGATGTTGAAGAAGTAGCCATGCTGATCCTCCGTAATTTGGATTGTATGCTCCACAGTAAGACAGCTCCGTCAGAGCAAATTCAGCTGGCTGAGGAGCGCAAATCGATAGGATATGCGCAGCAAGCTATGAAATGGATTGATGAACATTATCAGGATAGCTTCTATTTGGATGACTTAGCGGCTGCCATGCATTTATCCAAGTTCTATTTATCTAAGCTGTTCCACGGAGAGACCGGAAGCACTTTGAAGGCTTATATTACTGCCATTCGAATCAGGCATGCTTGCAGACTGCTCGAGACTACGACAAAATCGGTCGAAATATTAGGCAGCGAGGTTGGCATTCCCAATACTTCTTACTTTGTTCGGGTATTTAAGCAAGAAGTCGGAACGACCCCATTGAAGTACCGTACTGGATCTGTTTTTAATACCAATAAACCAACATTTTATAACATGGATTTGTCATTATAGCATTTGGAATAAAGGTACAATTGCTTTGTAAATGAAACAAGGTTCTTAGGAATATGGATATGGCTACGATATAAACAATTGAAAGCGGTAGCAAATAATAATAGTCGTAATAACGTCAATATGATTTTGAAAGGATTGTTGGAATTTGAATAGGGCAAATGTGGAGCGTTCTGTTAAGGTACCCGGTCATAAAAGACCGAGATGGACCAATACCTGGAGAGAATACAAAAAAAATAAATACATGTTCTTCATGCTTTTTCCAATATTGGTTTGGTACGCAATTTTTTGCTATGGACCACTATACGGTATCCAGTTAGCTTTTAAAGATTTTAGTCCGATTCGCGGAATATGGGGAAGCGAATGGGTCGGATTGGAATATTTCAAATTTTTGTTCTTTCAATCCCCGGATTTTCTAAGAATATTGAAGAACACGGTGATCATTAGCTGTTATAACATCGTATTCGGATTCCCAGCCCCGATTGTGCTGGCCCTATTGCTGAATGAAGTACGATACGGATTGTTCAAAAGAATCGCCCAGTCCATATCCTACATTCCGCATTTCTTCTCATGGGTGGTTCTTTCCGGCATCATTATTATGATGCTCTCGCCAAGTCAGGGACCAATCAATTATCTTCTGTCGCTCGTACACATCGAACCGATCTACTTTCTGGCCGACTCCAATTATTTTCGCCCGACTTTAGTAATAACAAATATATGGAAAGAAGTGGGTTGGGGCACGATCGTTTATTTGGCGGCATTAACGGGTGTCGATCCTACATTGTTCGAAGCAGCCAAGATAGATGGAGCCAATCGTTTCAAACAAGTATGGCATATTTCAATCCCGTCTATATTACCGGTTGTGACCATTATGTTCATATTATCGCTAGGCGGCATTCTTAATGCTGGCTTCGACCAAATATTCAACCTGTATTCGCCTTCTGTTTACAATGTTTCAGATATCATTGACACGTATGTGTACCGAGCAGGTATCGTTAACGGTCAATTCGGCTTAACGACAGCGGTCGGGCTATTCAAGAACATTATTGGCATCACGCTGGTGCTCGGCACAAATTATGTAGTGAAAAAAATGGGACAAGAAGGGGTTCTGTAAGAGCCGTCAGGAGGGAACGCGCATCATGAAAACGTCAGTTGGCGAAAATGTATTCCAGTTTATACTTATTGTCTTTATATCCGGTCTTTGCGTGGCCATGTTCTATCCGTTTATTCACATCGCGTCCGTATCGTTAAGTGGACCGGCGGAATCGACTCGCATGGGATTCCATCTCTTCCCGAAAGACATTGACTTGTTCAGTTGGAAACAGGTTGTGAGTCAAAAGAAAATTTGGTGGGGCTTTGGCAATTCGGCGTTTCGGACGGTGGTTGGCACCTTGTTGACGCTTGTCGCCATGTCCATGATCGCCTATCCGTTATCGCGCAAAACTTTGCCTCACCGTTCTTTCTATACGATGATTATTTTGTTCACCATGTTTTTCAGCGGAGGCCTCATTCCCAGTTATTTGCTTATCAAAGAGCTGCATTTGATGGATAGTAGATGGGTTTACATTGTTCCTATGTTAGTACCGACTTTCTCCATGCTTGTCTTGCGCAATTTCTTCATGTCGATCCCGCAAGAAGTCGAGGAATCGGCCAAGATCGATGGGGCGAATGACATACGCGTGTTGCTATCGATTGTGTTGCCGTTGTCGAAGCCCGTATTGGCAACACTGGCGTTATGGACGGCAGTCGGGCATTGGAATGCTTGGTTCGATGCGGTACTGTATATTTCCGATCAATCCAAACAAGTGTTGCAATTTTTCTTAAGGGAAATTGTTGTCCTTAATACGGACAAGGAAACGTTCGGTAGCACGGTTGTCGGGAATTTCAAGTATGAAACTTCGATTAAAGCCGCCACCGTTATGTTCGCCGTATTGCCGATCCTTGTCGTGTACCCGTTCCTGCAAAAGTATTTCGTTAAAGGAACAATGATCGGCTCGCTTAAAGGTTAGAGTGATTTAACCGGGGAAGGTTAAGCCATTCCCTGTTTAAATAAATTTGATTGGCATATAAAAGGGAGGAAAAGAAATGAAAGACAGAAAGAGACTTATTGTTGCGGCCATGTTGTCTATGTCTTTACTTGCAACGGCTTGTTCGGCCGGTTCGAACGGGGTAAACAGTGAAACGAACGCGCCTTCGCAGACGAATGTACAGGAACAAGAAGCACCGATCGAGCTCACGATTAACCCAAGCACATGGTTTATTCCGACAAATGACGGCAACGAGGTTCAGAAGTACATCGAGGAAAAGTACAACGTAAAAATCGTGAACATGAGGGCGACAGACGAGAACTTTAAGGTCAAAGTGTCAGCCGGAGAAATTCCGGACATTTTCCCTCAAAATATTAGCGAAGGCGATATGGTCAATTATGCAAGGCAAGGCGTAATCGCAAGCATTTCGGTAGACGAAATCAAACAATATATGCCGTCTTATGTGGCTGACGTAGAAGCTGTGGATCCGAATGCGTGGGATATCGGCTTATACGACGGGAAGAACTGGGGCGTTCCGAGGGTATGGTTGAACGGTTCTTACGGATTCATTCCGGCTTACAACGGCGCGTGGCTAAAAGCAATTGGTTACAATGAACCGCCGAAAACGCTTGAAGAATACGAGGATGTCGTGTACAAATTCCGTAATAACGATCCGGATGGCAACGGTCAAAAGGATACGTACGCCTTTACGACCCGCGGGACAGGCAATCAGCAATTCAATGAGATTTATGCGGCACATGGCGTAAATCCTTATCAATTTATGTTAGCTGCTGACGGAACGGTTACTTGGGGTGGACTTTCGGATCAGGCTAAGGAAGCGTTAAAGCTTTTGCAGAAGTGGTATAAAGACGGCGTTCTCGATCCGGAATTTCTAACGGACAATAACGATACGATTACGCAGAAGTGGAACAACAAAAAAATCGGCATTCTCGACTATATGATGTATCACCATTTATTCAATCAAAAAGAGGCCAATGCGGCAAACGGTATCGAAGCCGTTTATGGCAAAGGTTTAGTCGGTCCTGCAGGTAAATCGCTGGCGATGTCGAACGGTGCCTTGCAAGTGCCTCTTCTGTTCGGAGCGCAGGTTGAAAAGGACGAGAAGAAGAGAATTAAAATTTTGCAAATCCTTGAAGATTTGGTGAGTAGCGACGATGCTTATCTGAAGACAGTGTTTGGCACCGAAGGTGTTTCATATGAGCTTAAGGACGGCGCCGCGGAAGCATTAGAACCTTATAAGAGCGATACGAACAAAATGCTCGAATTGGGCTACGGCGGTTACTATAATCCGCTCGGCGAGCGCAGCTTGAAGATGTGGAAATACCACTTCTCGGCTGAAAAACTGGCATTCAGAGATACGTTGAACGAAGGCAATGAATTGATTACGGACATCCTTGGACCAACGCCGCTGGAAGCTAAGTCCAAATATTCGGCAACGTTGAATCCGCTTCAAGATGAGTATTATGTAAAAGCCATTATCGGTACAGATGATATTGATAAAACGTTCGAAGAGTTTAAAGAGAATTGGCTGAGATCCGGCGGTAAAGATCTGCTGGAAGAAGCGACTAAAGTGTACCAGGAGCGTCAAGCCGCCAAATAATTGACGGATAATACAGCAAGCCTGAGTTAGGCAGAGCGGACTTCGAGGACGATTGTCAGCCTTAGGGAT
This sequence comes from Paenibacillus sp. 2TAB26, assembly GCF_052115145.1. NCBI lineage: Bacteria > Bacillati > Bacillota > Bacilli > Caryophanales > Paenibacillaceae > Paenibacillus > Paenibacillus sp. 2TAB26. The sequence continues at coordinate 66,812 of NZ_JBFRGC010000011.1, read as the reverse complement.
GACCATTTGTCCGAGCAGTCCCTTCTGTCGTTGAGATGCAATGATATCAATAAATTTATTAAGTTAAAGGAGTATTTAAGTGAACCACACAAACGATACATTTCCCGTTGCAATATTGCCCGGCGACTATCCGGATCCGTCCGTGGTCCGAGTAGGGGAAGACTACTACATGACCCATTCTTCATTCGATAACATGCCGGGGCTTCTCGTATTGCATTCCCGGAATTTAACGGAATGGGAACCTATCGGACATGCTGTCCATCAACGCGTCGGCTGTATTATGGCTCCTGAATTAATCTGGTATGAAGGCTTGTTCTACATCTACTTTCCGGCTGATCGCACGAATTGGGTCGTAACGGCCGAATCGCCAGCGGGACCGTGGTCGGAGCCAATTAACCTGAGTGTCGGTTTGATCGATCCGGGACATGCCGCAGATTCGGAAGGAAACCGTTATCTCTTCCTTTCTGAAGGTTGCAGAATTCGCTTGGCGTCTGACGGCTTGTCGACGATCGGCGAGCTCGAGAAGGTCTATGAAGGCTGGCGTTATCCTACTGAATGGCGGACGGAAGGCTTTTATCTGGAGTCGCCCAAGATTACGTATCGAAATGGCTATTACTACATGACAAGCGCGCAAGGTGGAACCGCAGGACCTGCAACCAGCCATATGATCGTATCGGCCAGATCGGAATCGCTCAACGGACCTTGGGAGAACTCGCCCTACAATCCAATCGTTAGAACCGAAAGCCGCGCAGAGCGTTGGTGGTCCAAAGGTCATGGCACGTTAGTGGATACGCCTGACGGATCTTGGTACGTCATCTATCATGCCTATGAAAAAGACTTTTTGACGCTTGGAAGATATACGCTTATGGAGCCTATTCAATGGGAAGACAATGGCTGGTTCCGAGCTTCGAATGAACCTAAGGCGAGCAATCTGCCATTATCCGGCGGCATTGCTTTATCCGACAATTTCGAGCAAGAGCGCCTTGCGCCGCAATGGCATTTCTTTGGACGTTCTAGCTTGACCGGTTACGATGTTGGCGGCGGGAACCTTGTGTTGCAAGCCCTTCCGGCTGAATCGATCGAGCCTTTGCTATGCATTCCCTATCATCACGCCTATGAAGCAGTTGTATCGGTGCAACTCGAAAAGGCGACGGAAGGCCGCTTAAGCTTGTTTTACAAGCCCGGCTTCCAATGCGGCATTGGCTTCAACGGCAGTCATGTTTTTTCGTTCCGCGATCAATACCGTTCCGAATATACCAAGGTTGACGGCGGCCTTATCCAGTTGCGCATCGTGAACGATTGCCATGACGTGGATCTGTATTACAGCACGGCAGTTTCGAGTTGGATCAAGCTGGATCACGGTTTCGAAATGTCTGGGTTCCATAACAATGTGTTAGGCAAATTTTTAAGTTTAAGGATTGCTTTGGATGCCGTTGGCGTCGGAAAGGCTTCGTTCAGTCATTTTATTTACAACGCTTTGGAGAAGAGCGAACGACTATAAGGAGGAACACGAGCAGACATGGACAACGTGACGAGGGCTCCCTTATTCAGGGATCCCATATATGACGGTGCGGCTGATCCTGTCCTTATATGGAACAGAGAAGCCAAGGAATGGTGGATGTTATATACGAATCGCAGGGCGACAGCCGAGGATCGCAATGTCGCCTGGGTGCACGGAACGGATATCGGGGTAGCTTCATCCATCGACGGCAAGGAGTGGGTATACAGAGGCACGATAGAGGGACTTGACACGGAATGGGGCAGAAATACATTTTGGGCGCCGGAAATATATTGGCACGAGGGCACTTATCATATGTATGTCTCTTATATACAAGGAGTACCCGAACGTTGGGGGCATCAAGCGGACATGCTCCATTACACGAGTCCGGACTTGATTGCATGGACGTTCCGATCCAAATTGAATATTAGCGACTCGAAGATTATCGATGCATGTATTTACCAGATGCCAGGCGGAAAGTTCAGAATGTGGTTTAAGGAAAACAATCATACGTATGCCGCCGAAAGCAGTGATTTGTACGACTGGACACGCGTCGGCCTCGTTATTGAGGGGCGTTTCCACGAAGGGCCGAATGTATTCCGTTTCAAAAACTATTATTGGTTAATCGTGGACGAGTGGAGGGGACAAGGCGTATATCGCTCCGAGGATCTTGTTCATTGGGAACGCAACGGGCTCATTCTGGACCAACCGGGTACGCGGGAAGACGACGGCACGATTGGCCTTCATGCGGATGTTGTCGTTCAGGGCGAACAAGCGTACATCTTTTATTTTACGCATCCCGAAAGGACGAACGGCAACGAGGAGTCAAGTAGTTATGGCAAAAGGCGCTCATCGATACAGGCAGCCGAATTGGAAGTCGTGGATGGCGTCCTTGTTTGTGATCGCAACAAGCCGTTTGATCTGAAGCTATTACCGGAATAAGAGGGGGATACTAACTTTGCAGGCGTATTTATTTGTGCATTTTAAAGAAAAGAGAACACCGGATGGCGAGCAGGTTTATTTTGGTGTCAGCAAGGACGGCTTTAACTGGGAGAAAGTAAATGATGGGAATCCCGTGTTATGGAGTTATTACGGAGACAAGGGAGTCAGAGATTTCACGATAACGAGAACAAAGGAAGGTAAGTTCGTTATTCTGGCAACGGATTTAAGTTTGTCATATGGGATGCTGAATCAATATAACCATTCTTGGTCCGAAGCCGCCCGAAACGGGAGCAAATGTCTGTCTCTATGGGAGTCCGACGATTTGATTCATTGGTCGGAGCAAAGGCTGATCAAGCTCGGCAATGAAGATTTCGGATGTTTGTGGGCACCGGATATTATATATGATAATAAGAGTGATGATTACGTTATTCATTGGTCTTCAGCCCATAGCAGCAATAATTATGGATTCAAAGGCATTTATTATTCCCGGACCAAAGATTTTAAATCATTCACACAAGCGCAATTATTGTATCAAAAAGAAGACAGCGGTATCATCGACTCCGCGATGTACGAGGAAGACGGAAGCTATTATATGTTTTTAAAGAGCGAACAAAATCCCGGCAAAATTATTTTAATGGCGTCGGACGATTTAACGGGTCCTTTCAAGAGAGTAGATGCGTTTGACAAGAGTATGGAGAATGTCGAAGCCGGACTATACGAGGCTCCAACGGCGGTTAAATTGGAAGACGGAAGATGGTGCTTGTTCCTGGACTTCTATGGCGCCTCGGCTGAGGGACAAGGATATGTACCGTTTATCGCGGACAATCTGGCAAGCGGGCAATTCGTTCGGTCAGATCAAACCTTTAAATTCCCGTATGGCTTCAAGCACGGTACCATTCTGATCATTACGATGGAGGAATACGAAAGACTGAAGTGTTTCCAAAAGAAGCCTTCGGAGTATTAGACATGATTAATAGAACAGGGATGGACAGCGACGCTGCCTATTCCTGTTTTTTGTCGGTAAGCTCCTGTACAACGACATAAACTTTTACTTTTGCAATTATTGATCCATAATGCCATCATGGAGGGTATGACTGATAAGGAGTTGTGGTGAGATGTTCAGCATGCAGTTCGTGAGAAGCAGGAAAGCTTTGAAGAGCTTCCCGATCGGGTTTCAACTTTCCGTTCTAGTAGCCATTATAATCGTTATTGTCTTGGTCATCGTATATACCAATTATTTGAAAGCGGCTGAAGTCGTCGAGAAGAAAAACAGCGAATACCATAAGGAAATGATTGCTCAAATTAATCGGACCATAGCTGCCAACAGCGACGCAGTCAAGCGGATCCTTCTAAGCATTGCCTACAATCCTAAGATCGTGCAGCCGTATTTGAATGAGAAGGATCCCGTCAAAAAGTATACGCAATATACGCAATTGATGAGCTATATGGCAGACATGAGGAATATGAAAGACGGCATACTGGATATTGCTTTGATCGGCGTCGACGGCACGACGTTTAATTTGAACGGAGACGTCAATAATTTGAAGCCGTTTATGGATGAAATACCAATAAATCAATTTTTTAACTTTACCGGCGTGCAAAAGATGCGAATTAATAACATCACCAGGGATGTTTTTATTGTGGGAAGCCCCATCTATTCGACGATTGATTTCGGGAACGATAAGAAATTCGGCGTTATTATGATTGTTCTGGATGCTAAGGTAATATTGGGATCGCCGCCCAGCATGGATAAGATGGGAGGGAGCAAGCTTTACGCGCTCGACCGCAACGGAAATGTGTTTTATTCCAATGTGAATGGCGTAAAGACCGGCACGCCTTATACACAGATCAGTTCCGTTAATTCGGATTCTAGTTTTTATATGCAGAGGGGGGAGATTCCCGATATTGGGGGAGAGCTCGTGTTCAATCTGCCGAAAAGTGAATTGCTGCGTGGACTGGAAGATATCCGCAAGCAATCGTTGCTGATTCTGTTCATATCCTTGCTGGTGCTGTCTCTCCCATTCTTGCTTGTCGTTAATAATATACTGATGCCTCTGAAAAAACTGATGCGATTCATGAATGACTTCAAGCTTGGACATCTTCGCAACTTGAACAATCGCATCAGCCTGCAGGGGTATGCCGAAATCAGCAGCATGGCAAGCGATTTCAATCGTATGCTGGATGAGATTGATATGTTGACCAGGCAGCTGGTTGACAGCAATACGAAGCTTTATCGAGCCGAACTTGTAAAGAAGCAGTCCGAATTGGCATTTTTGCAGAGCCAGATCAATCCGCATTTTCTATATAATACGTTGGAATCGATCAAAGGCATGGCAGTTGAAGAAGGCTCGGATAAAATCTTTCATATGGCGAAGGCTCTCGCTTTCGTTTTTCGATACAGCATCAAAGGCACAGATTTCGTAACGCTTCAGGAAGAGTTAACATTGGTTAAAAGCCATATACACATTCAGCAAATCCGCTTTGTCAACCGACTTAATGTCCAATATCGCATTCCAGAGGACTTGTTATCCTGCAAAGTTCCCAAGATGATCCTGCAGCCGCTGGTTGAGAACGCTATCTTTCACGGCATTGAACCGCGGACCGGTAAAGGAGGACTTCTTGAGATTATTGTCGAGCAATTCGAGGAGATGCTTATCCTTTCCGTTGCCGACAATGGTGCGGGCATTGATCAGGAACAGCTTCGGATACTGAAGTACAAATTGTCGGTTATTCTGGATATGACGGATAATCAGCGGACGAATATCGGTCTGGTCAACGTCAATAATCGAATCAAATTGAACTTTGGCGAAGCGTACGGTATAACGATTTCAAGCAAACGCGACGCCGGAACGACGGTAATCATAAGCCTACCGCTTGGGAGAGATGATGATGTATAAAGTGTTTCTGGTTGACGACGAGGAACTTGTTATTAAAAGCTTGATCGCAAGCGTCGATTGGGAGGCATACGGTTTCCAAGTATCCGGTTTCGCATTAACCGGGTTGGAAGCATTCGATGCGATCCAGGCAATCGAACCTCACCTTGTTTTTACCGATATTCGAATGCCAGGGATTAGCGGATTGGAGCTTATCAAGCAGTTACAGGATGTTTCTTCTAGAGCGCTGGTCATCGTGCTCAGCGGATATGCAGAGTTTGCGCTCGCCCAAAAAGCAATCAACTACGGCGCTTTCGGTTATTGCTTGAAGCCGTTCGACGAATTCGAAATATCCGGATTTCTCAAAAAAGCCTCAAAGATCATTAAGGATAATGAAAAATACAAAGATGCGGATATCCTGGAGTATCTGGAAGCGGGAGCTCTGGAACATACGGAGCGGCTGAAGAAAATGCTGCTAGCCGCTGGGATCATCCAAGAGAGTCAAGAGGCTGTTCGGAACATTGGGGGAACGCAGCAAGTAAGGAACAGATCATTTAAAGGCATATTGGAATATGTTGACGAGCATTATCGTGAAGAGCTTACGATTTCATTCTTATCGGAGCATTTTAATGTCAATGCCAATTACATCAGTCAATTGTTTAAGAAGGAAACGAATACAACCTTTACGCAATATGTAACAGCGCTGAGAATGGAATACGCATGCCGCCTATTGTCAGAAACGGATCTGCCGATCAATGAGGTTGCGGAGCAGTCGGGATATAGCGACTATTTTTATTTTAGCCGGATTTTCAAGCGCGCGAAGGGAACGACCCCAAGCAGCTATCGGACATCAACCTATATTTGATCTTCGAATCCCGTTATCGACGGGATTTTTTTTCTTTCGTTTCTATCGATATAGATTAGAAGAACATGGACGATCGTTAGTGCCATTCGACAAATCGCGTATCAAACTGTAAATTGTCCATATTTCCCTAACTGGGCTAAATACTCTATCGGAAACAATTTATATATGATAATTGTAAAGCGCTTTCAACAAAAAGAATGGACGAGGTGTATAGCGAGTGAACAGCGTGGTAACTTATGATGCCCCGAGGGGGGCGGTTTTACTCGATTATTTTAAAGTAAAGGTGCGGGTTTCCGGCGGGGATTGGCAGCATGTGCCTGTCTATAAGGTGAAGGTTGATATGCACGATGTGCGGGAAGCCTCCATGGCCAGTTTCGATATGGAAGGGACTGTAGAAACGGAAATTACATTTCGGCGTGGGAAACTGAAGGAGACGGTTATTCGACCTCTGTCCTATTCTTTCGGTTATGAAGTCGAAGAGGACACGATTCGATTGACGCTGGATGGACCGAGGAAGCTTGTTATCGAATGCAATGGCGAACGATTCAGCAATTTGCATTTATTTGCGAACCCCGTTGAGGAGGATGCGCCAAATCCTGACGATCCGAATGTACTCGCGATTCAGCCAGGGATTCATCGCTTGCCGGATATATTGCGGCAGTTCAATGACCGTAACAACGAACGTGAAGCTCCAGATATATTGTATTTCGCTCCGGGCATGCACTATATCGAAGAGACGGTGCTTCCCGTTTCGTCAGGCAAGACGGTCTATCTCGCAGGCGGGGCTATCCTAGTCGGCTCGATCTTATGCGAGCATGTGCGAGACGTTACCATACGGGGAAGGGGGATTGTTTACCTTGCCGATTTCCATCGATTTTCGGCATTCCGGGGCGTTCGGATTATTTTTTCAGAGAATATTGCAATCGAAGGGATTACAGTCATCGACCCTCCTCATTACAGCGTATTTATCGGTAAGTCGCGCGGGATATCGATCCGGAACTTCAAGTCGTTCAGTACGAGAGGCTGGTCGGATGGAATCGATATCATGTCAAGCGAACAGATTAACATCGATGATATATTCATGCGGAATTCGGACGATTGCATAGCAGTCTACGGCTCGCGTTGGGATTTCTACGGTGATACAAGAGAGGTATCGGTGCGAAATTCCATTCTTTGGGCGGATGTTGCGCATCCGATCATGATTGGCACGCATGGTGATCATGGCCGCAACGGCGATATCATCGAAGGACTTCGATTCGAAAATATAGATATTCTTGAGCACCACGAGCTTCAACCTAATTATTGGGGAGCTATGGCGATTAATGCGGGAGACGGGAATACGATCCGGAACGTCGTATTCGAGAACATTCGCGTCGAAGCGATCGAGCAGGGGCAATTGTTCGATATCCGCGTCGTTCAGAATGAAGATTATAATCCCTTGCCAGGCAATCGAATCGAAAATGTCGTATTTCGGGACATTCATTACGCAGGCAGAACGCCTCACCCTTCCCGTATTCACGGCTTTGATGATGAACGCGTCGTAGATGGCATCCTATTCGATAACTTGCGGATCGGGAATGAACGCGTGGAAGGAAACGGTCATCGGAATCTTGTTATGAACGATTATGTACGCAACATCGTTTTCGTCAAGGAATAAGAAGAATATGCGAGATGAGGGAAGAGGATAATGAGTACAACAGGAACAATTTCGATATATACAAAAGAGCAAGGGGCCGCTTTGGGCGATCTGTTCGGCATATTTTTTGAGGACATTAATCATGCGGCGGATGGAGGGCTGTATGCCGAGATGGTCAGAAACCGTTCATTCGAATTCGATCCGATTGATCGGCCTGATTATGACGGCTTATCGGCATGGGAGATGGTCGAGCTGGGCGGAGGAAAGAGCAGCATACGCATAGAGCAGGCGCATCCAATCCATCCCCGTAACCCTCATTACGTTGCGGTCGAGATTATAGAGCCTGGGGATGGCGTAGGCATTAAAAATTTGGGCTTCAATTCGGGATTGCCTTATCGCGAAGATGAAACGTATACGTTCTCCATGTACGCCAGACGGAGTTCAAGCTTCGATGAGCCGGTAACGGTAAGGCTGGAGGGGATCGATGGTACGGTATACGGCGAAACGAAGGTTGCGGTCACTTCGGAGTGGAAGAAATACGAGGTCGCCGTTGCTTCTTCGGCTACTGATTTCAGCGGTAGGTTGGCCGTTGTAACCAAGGGAACGGGAACCTTGTATTTGGACATGATCTCGCTGTTTCCAACCAAGACATTTCGGAATAGACCGGGTGGAATGCGTGAGGACATCGCGACGTTGCTTGCCGACCTGAAGCCGAAATTTATGCGTTTCCCTGGCGGTTGCCTTATTCACGACGGATCGCTAAATCACCAGGACCGCGACTCCATGTACAGATGGAAAAATACGATCGGGCCTGTCGAGCAAAGACCGCCGAGGAAGAACAACTGGCGATATCATCAGACGCTGGGTTTAGGATATTTGGAATATTTTCAATTGTGCCAAGATATCGGAGCAAAGCCGATTCCGATTCTGCCGGCTGGAAGCGATCCGCATAGCCAGCGTTATGTTCCGATTGACGAGCTGGGCCCATGGATCGACGATGCGCTCGATCTCATTGAATTCGCGAACGGAGATGTTTCTACCGAGTGGGGGAGCTTGCGCGCGCTGCTCGGCCATCCTGAGCCCTTCAATCTGGCGTATATCGGCATAGGTAATGAAGAGATCGGTGAGCCGTTCTTTGAGCGGTATACCTATTTCCATCAAGCTATTAAAGCAAAGTATCCCGACATTAAGATCATTAATTCAAGCGGTCCGTTCGCTGCCGGCGGAGAATATGAACGCGGATGGCGTTCCGCGCGGGACAACGGCTCGGATTTCGTAGACGAACATTATTATCAGTCTCCGGACTGGTTACTGGCTCACTATCATCGGTACGATTCCTTCAGCGCCGATGATCCTAAAGTGTTTCTAGGCGAATATGCTTCCTGGGGAAATACGTATTACAATGCACTTGTTGAAGCGGCTTTTATGACCGGACTCGAGAAAAACGCTCATGCTGTCGGTTTGGCATGTTATGCTCCGCTGCTGTGCAACGTGGATTATGTGGACTGGAAACCGGATTTGATTTGGTTCAATAATCATCATGTGTTCGGTACGGCCAATTACTATGTTCAGCAATTGTTCATGCATCATCAAGGCGACCATTTGCTGCGCATTGAAACCGAAGGATTTGCTGCTCCAGCCCAACCGTCAATCAACTTAGACCGACTAGATGGAAAGCTGTTGGTAGGGGCGAATCTTTGTGAAGCGGTTTATCGCGATATTCGCTTGATCAACCACGAGACTGGCGAAGTGAAGTCGATGACGGATAAAGTCGTAATTGGGGAAACGGAAGCTGACCGGCGTCTCAGCTCTGAATTAGGCCGAAATGCGGTAGTCGGCGAGACGGATTTGAAAACCTACTCGCTGAGGATGAAGGCAACAAGGACAAATGGTTCGAGAGGATTTATTATGTACTTCGGTTATCAGGATGACGCCAATTATGTGATGTGGGAAGCGGGCAGCCATTCAAACCAGGAATCGATGATTCACGCCGGCTCGAACGGGTACAGAGGTTGTCTGACACAAAGTTTATTCTCTGCAGAGACCGGCGTGGAGTATGATCTGGAAGTGCGAGTAGACGGACGTAGAATACGTACGTATATTGATGGTGTTCTGATCAATGACACCCAGCACCTTGCACCAGTTATCGAGCCGCTGTACTGCTCTTCGAGTATGGACGCGGCAACTGGGGAGATCATAGTCAAAGTCGTGAACGTACAGGGCGCGGACGTACAGTCGCAACTTCAGTTTGCAGACTTGGATGCGGACCACTTTTCGATCGATATATACGAGATGTCGGGTTACGAGCTGGATGAGACGAACAGCTTTGAAGAGCCGAAGAAGATTGCTCCAAAGTATAAGAGCTTGCTAACGTCAGGTAATCAAATAAGCTACGAGTTCCCTAAGCATTCAGTTACTGTGTTCCGGGTTAGGAAAGGATGACCGTTATCTCTGTTATCCGACAGAATCCCCATAGAATTCGAATAAATAAATAATTGTGAGAAGGATGCTGTTCAGTGCGGCATCCTTCTCATGCTGTGATACTGGAATCTGGGTACGTGAGGAAATGGTACTGCATGACTCAATGACATGCCAATAGTCCAACATTTTCAAGCAATGTTTCAACACTATTGAATAGGGGATGCAATTAGAATGAAACTGAATTACCGGACACGGTAATCCCCCGCATGCGACTAGTTTAAGAAAGGAGTAAATTACATCTACAAGTGAAAGCGCTTCAAATCGAATGCAATAGATCGGGAGGTGAGCTTTTGGCATGGAATTGTAAGCGATTTGCACGATACCCATAGTCTGCAACGGAGAAGATATATTGCAGCAATATTATGTAAGCGTTCTCTTGTCAAAATAAATATTACTTGGTGATAAAACCTACCTCTAAACGTGGTCGTTTATCTTCGAAAGGCTTCAATAGAGGTTTTCTCAATCTGTAATTGATTAGGGCAAGAGAGTAATTTGAAGAAATATTATATCTGGAGGAACGAGATGACATTCATAAATGTTAATACGCAATCGCGCAGGATGATAGCGCTTATGCTCTCCCTGATAATGCTGTTCTCTCTGGCATTGCCTGTGCATGCTGAAGAGTCCGCAAGTTCGGGTGAGTCTGTTACGGAGTCTACTTACGCGCAGACTGTAACGAAGTCTACTTACGAAAGTACTCCGAAGCCGATTGTTTACGAGTTTGAAGGGAACACCGACAGCACAGGCGGATCGGCGAACGGCACGGTGACCGGAACCGCCTCATACGTGGACGGGGTCGTCGGGCAAGCGATAAGCCTGAATGGCTCTTATGTGTCGCTGCCTGCCGACCATCCGATGTCAGGCTACGAAGCCATTTCGATATCGACATGGGTGAACTGGAAAGGCGGAGCCGACTGGCAGAGACTGTTCGACTTCGGTAAAGGCACAAACAACTATATGTTCCTGACCCCGAAAAGAGGGAGCCTTATGCGGTTCGCCATTAAAAACGGCGGTGCCGAGCAAGTTGTCGATACGGCTCAGTTGCAAATCGGGCAATGGACACATGTGGCTCTGACACTGGGAGGCGGAGCGGTTAAGCTTTATGTAAATGGTCAATTGAAGGCAACGAATAATAATGTCACGATCAAGCCAAGCGATTTTGCGCCGAATTTGAACTATATCGGGAAAAGCCAATTCGCTTCCGATGCATTGTTCAACGGCTTGGTTGACGAATTCCGTATTTATGACTATTCCTTAAGCGCGGAAGAGATTGAAAGGGTTTACAAAGAGTCCAATTTCGATTCCGCGCTGAATAAAGCTGGAAAAATCATTGCGGTTGGCCAGCAGTACTACTCGGACGAAACTTGGGCTGTATTGCTGGAAGTTAACGATCGCGCGGAGTACTTGAAAGTGGACCCTGAAGCGACGCAGGAGCAGTTGGACGCAATGGCTGCTGAATTGCTTGCAGCTATACAAGGTTTGTCCGAGCCTTTGCCGACCCTCGTCAACAATACAGGCACAGCGCTTGTTCATCCTGCCGTCAGTGTGGCGCCAGCGGATCTGATACGCATACGGGAGCATATCCGCAATAAAGAACAGCCGTGGTACGGATATTTCGAAAACTTTGCGGCCAGTTCGTTCGCGTCCAAATCGTACGGGATCAGAATCGATAAAAATCCGTCCGCTGGTTTTGACGCACTTGAGGCGAACTACACCTACGACAACTATAGCACCAGCCTCTTTAATGGCGCAATGACGCAGGATGCCACTGCAGCGTACTATCAGTCAATTATGTATTTCATGACAGGGGATCCCGACTATCGGGAGAAAGCGATGCGGATCGTCCTGTTATGGGGCAGTCTGGATCCAGCTAAGGCGAAGTATGTAACCGATGCGCATATTCACAACGGGCCGCCAATGTATTATATGAATGCGGCTGCCGAATTGCTGCGTTATACGAGCACCAATCGCGAGAATTTGCAATGGAAGGACGAGTATTCCGAAAATTACAGCACAAACTTTCTGGAACCGCCGCTTCGGCTTTGGATGAATCGAAATACGAATTGGATGAACCAGCACCAAACGACCATAATGGCTCAATTATCTTCCCATATATTCATGGATAACAAGGCCGAGTACGAGCGTTCGTTGGAGTATGCAACCGTAAATGCCGCAACTCCTGCAGATCAAAAATATCATGACGGCTCCTTTGCCAACGGCATGTTCGAGTTTATCGTCGACCACGAAGGGAATGTTTTGGACGAACCGGTAGTGGCTGTCAAGGAGATGGTGCGGGATCAGCCGCATTCCTATGATAACATTGAAGGAATGGCCATTCTGGCTCAAACCATTGCCGCACAAGGCACCTTGCTTGATCCGGTTGACGGTACAGCAACGACGAACGCGGATGGAGTCGACGTTTATTCCTTTATGGACGATAGGCTACTTAAAGGAACCAATTTCTACTATAAATATAATATGGGCTATAAGGTGCCGTTTAACGACGGCAACAATAATCCGATCAGTTCGGACAGACGCGGACGTATAGGCGGACGCGAGGACTACTATTACATTTATAAATACGACAAAGGCTACAGCGATGAAGATCCGGATTTTAAGTATGTAGCTGAACAAATGTATCGGACTTGGGAAATTTTTGGTCTGACCGTAAACGATATGTGGCTCTATATTCCCGACGCTGCTTTAGGCCAACCTGTTCCGGCGGTTGTAACTGCGGAGAACGGCAGTGCGGTTCCTTATCAGTTCGAGACAAGGTTTACTCCGTTTAACGACGGCATTACAAGGACAAATGATGCGAATAACGATGCAATCCGTGTGGAGGCGACAGGTGCGGATTCCAGGTTCGTTGTTTTCGGTGCAGGCGTCTGGCGAAACGGCAATCTGGCTTTCCGAATCAAAAGCAATGCCATGACGACCTTGAAATTCCATGCCAATCATGGCAAGGATGCGTTCGCTTCGGTCATCCTTCCTGATACCGGAGAGGAATGGAAATATGTGATCGTCAACTTGAGTACAGTGAAAGGCACCGACTTCCAGGCCGACTCCATCATTTATTTCAATGTCATCGGCGAGACCGGAGAATATGTGGAGTTTGATCATATGCTGGTAAATAGCACAACGGTGAAAAATCCTCTCTTCAGCGGAGGCGTAAACGTTCTGCATTTCGACACTTACCAGTCGGGGCAAATGCAATATGACCTATCCAATTCCGCAAGCAATACAGGGCAAAGCATTACGTACGCTGTCGTGGAGGAAGCAGGGTTTGCAAGCGAAGCCAATATTCAAGTAAGTTCCGCGGGCATACTGTCCGGAACGATTCCGGAATCCATGCCAGCAGGCGATTATACCTTCCATATGACGGCTACCAATGGCACATCCATTAATGTGCTTGCCGTTACCGTTACACTAGCAGGCAACTATGCAGAGGCTATCGATCAAACGATCGAGTCTTACGACTCCGCTCAAGTGTACGAAACGTCAAGCTTTACTGTATTCAAGCAAGCGCTTGATGCGGCGCTCGTCCTGATCGAATCCGGAGACGAAGCGGACAGGAATGAAGCGTTGCTTGCTCTGAAGGCAGCTGTTAGCGGACTCCGTTTGTTGAATCCGTTGATAGAGGACGGAGCGCTGGATTTGTCGGGCATCGCGGTCGGGGCGCCGGACAGCGCCAATGTCAGCGGGGCTTCGCTGGTAGACGGCCATGCTTCTGGCGTTCCAATCAGGTGGATTGTTGACAGTAAGATGTTTACGATCGATTTTGGCGAGGGCTTTAAGGTTAAACCGCGCGAAATGAAGATATTGGCAGACGGCGGTTTCCCGGATCGGTCAGAGGGAGCAATCATTCTGGCATCCAATGACTATACGAACTGGGTGCGCATCTCTGACGATATGTCGCTTTACACGACAGACTGGTTTACGTATTCGATCATAGACGAATACAAGGATAACGGCTTCCGTTTTTACCGATTAAAAGATCTTACCGCAGGCGTATTGAACAAAGATGATTATACGGAGGATCAGCCGTTCACCATCGCCGATCTTCACATTTTTGGAGAACGATATGAAACGGTTAATAAGCTGAAGGATATAGTATTGAAAGTGGAGAACGCCGTTCCCGTTCAGGATACTCTTGTTGTTGCGCCAAGAGCGGGTACGAGGGACAAGGTCATTCTCACATTCAAGGAAACCGAGCCTGTTTCCGATATCGAAGCGACGATTCAGGGTGAGCCCGTTGCTGTCATACCGAACGGAGATGGTTCCTATACTGCGGAGTATACGGTCCATGAGGGATCGAAGTCCGGTTATGTCGCCATTACGCTGGATTATACCTATGAGGATGGCAAAGCTGCCGATACGATTTATTCCTATCCGGAGACACTGCTTACGGATCCGATGACCAATACGGTTGTTTCGCAGAAAATATTAGTTTCCAACACATCCAATGAAATTTCCTTGCAAATAAAGCCGTTCTTAAAAGGCTCGGACAATACGCTGGATGCGAATGAAGTCAATTATTTGTTCGACGGCAAAGTATCTACTTTCTCTGATGTAAGGTTTAGTAACGGAGGTTGGGGATATTATGAGTTGGATTTCGGAGCGGATAAATTGATGAAGCTGGACCGAATCGAGATTCTGGGTCGTCCCGGCTTTCCTGGAAGAGCGGGAGCCGTTAGCGTAAGCGCTTCTGTTGACGGGATAGCATGGAGCGCGATTTCCGAGGTTTCGAAAAGCTACAGCTATAACATTTGGCAGCCGATCAACGTATTGGATCGATATAAGGATGCAGGCTTCCGTTATGTGCGTATTTATGGAGGCAACTGGTTCGGCAATATTTCGGAGCTGCGAGTATTCGGGGAAGCTGGTGATAATCTGGAGGTTTACCTGCCGGAGCACACGATCACAACAGCGGCTAATGATCCGGCAGCCGGTACGACCTTGGCGTATATTAATACGAACGGTTTGCCGCCTGCTCCGGAGCCGCCTGCGGATGCGGGTACCTCGTTGACCTTGTACGATGATGCGACATCCGTCACGGTCGTAGCGATTCCGAACGAAGGCTACGAATTTGTGAAATGGGTGGAACCGTCAGAAAGCTACGGGCTTGCAGCTGATTATTTGTGGACAAAATATCCCGTATTCAATCTGACTACCTATGCCGGCGGTTATTTGGGGGGAGGTAAGACCTACAATGTCGCAAGAGACTGGAATCTGAAGGCCGTCTTTAGAAAAAAAGTAGAATCTGATGCCACGCTGTCCAGCTTGGCATTGGGCGAAGTATCGCTGATCCCGGCATTTCAACAAGACGTAACAAGCTACTCTGCCAGTGTGCCTGCAAGCACATCAACCATTAATGTCACGACGGTTGCAAGCCAAGATGCGGCCACAGTACAGATTAACGGTATTGTGGTGGAAAGCGGAAGCTCGCACAATGTTGAGCTTGCCGGCGAAAGCACCATACTTCAGATTTTAGTAACGGCAGAAGATGGAACGGAGAAGCTGTACTACGTCACGATCAATAAGGAAATAGCGGCAACGATTGATCCGGTCGAGCCGAGCGGCAAGAACGGTTGGTATACGTCTCCAGTAACGGTGACTCTGTCTCCTGCGGATTTTGCGGAATACAGTTTGAATGGCGGGAGCTCCTGGACTGCCTATAATGCGTCATTGGTCTTTGATCAAGAGGGAACGCATCTTGTACAGTACCGCCGTTCCGTTAATACGGGAGAGACGGGTTCGGTCGAGATCAAGTTAGATCAGACGGCTCCACAGGCAACTATTGTCGGGGAGCAGACTTACACGATCGATCAGACGGTCAGCATCACGTGCAGTGCGCTGGACTCCGAATCCGGCGTGACTTACTCGCCGTGCGATTCACCGCTCGTGTATGTAAAGGCATATACGCTAGAGCCGGACCTTCACAACGTAACGGCGGAAGCGGAAGATGCCGCCGGAAACCGGGGATCGACCGTACATTCGTATAGCATAGTGGCGACATTCGACAGCCTGTCTGCGTTGACCGGTACGTTCGCGGCCGAGACCGGCGCTGCGGGGTCTCAGCAGGTTGCAGCATCGCTTAAGCAGCAGTTGGCTAACGCCAAAGCGAAAGCCGAGCAGCGCAAAGGCGCGGAAGCCCGCGAACTGCTGAAAGCGTATATCGTGGAAGTGAACAAGCAAAGCGGCAAAGTGTTTACGGCCGAACAGGCGGCGGCGCTGGTCCGTTGGGCACAGTGGCTGCACGACATAACACCGCTTGCCGGTAGCGCTCCGGGGAAACCGGTTCTGTCCGACAACAATGGGCATAACATGGGCCTGAAGAATGGCAACTATACCGTCACGATGAATCTATGGTGGGGGAACAACGGTACCGAATTCAAGCTGTACGAGAACGGCGTGCTGATCCATACACAAACGCTGACGGACAGCTCGCCGGAGGCGCAAACCGTGAAGAAGGATATTGCGGGCAAAACGAACGGAACTTACACGTATACATGTGAGCTGAGGAACAGCTTCGGCACGACGAAATGCGACCCGCGTGTCGTCAAAGTCACTGACGCTGCTCCGGGTAAGCCGGTGCTGTCCCATGACAATTGGGACGGCGATGGGAATTATGGCGTCACGATGAACCTGTGGTGGGGGACGAACGGTTCCGATTACCGCCTGTACGAGAACGGAGTACTGATTGACACGCAGACGCTGAGCAAAGCGTCGCCGAATGCCCAAAAGGCGGTCACGAATATCACCGGCAAGGCGCCGGGGGTGTTCGAATACCGCGCCGTATTGCATAATGCAGCGGGCGAGACGTCTAGCGAGACGATCACCGTTACCGTCAATTAAGAAAATTGACATCCTAGAAGAAAACATTTCCGCTGCCGTCCAAGCATCTAATGTCTTGACGGCTTCAAGGGATGCTCCGATTGCGATTTTTGCTTCCGGGCATCCCTTGTTTTATAAAGAAAGCCGGATCAAACGAATGCCAAGTTAGACAGGGGTTGTTTTGCCGTTCTCTCGAATCCATCTAACCAAGGAGGAAAATAATATGGTTCTCCCTAACTATAAGGAAAGAAAACTCTATCATCGGATTATTTTCGGTATGCTTTGTTTTATTTTGGCAGTAACAAGCTATTTCGGTTTGGGGAGCGGCGTTACCGCGAATGCGGCTATTTCACCGCTGATCACTTCTTACAAGCCGCAGGTGCAAAATGTTGATGTGAATGCTTCCTATACCGATTCTTCGGGGAACACGATATCGGAAACCATCCACCATCCGGGCATTGCCATGAGACAGGCGGATTTGGACAATATGCGCGATCATGTAAGAGCAGGCGACGAGCCTTGGAATACAGCATTTAATACTTTCGCCAGTGATGCGCAGTCCAGCAAGACTCCACCCATCTATTATCAGGTCGGGAATGATATATTCGTCAATATTCTTGGCCCTTGGGCGTTTACTGACGCCAACGGCGTCTATTGGTCCAATCCCAGCGATTATGTAGGAACCCGTGCCAATACGGATTCTCAAACCGCTTTCATGCAGGCGATTATGTGGTATATTACCGGCGATGAAGCTTACCGTTCCAATGCCATTTATATCATAAGAACCTATTCTGCAATCGAGTCTGTCGTTCCACATACAAGCTTTCGTTTTGCAACGATGACGTATTTGCTCGCGGCCGCGGCAGAAATATTACGCTATTCCGATACCCAGACGGAGAGTCTGAAATGGACCGCTGAGGATACCGCGAATCTAACCAATGCTATGAGTCTCCTTTCCGTTACTTATAACGCTCATAACTTTTTTATGAATCAGCATCAATTCACGGTTGGAGGAACGATGGCAAGAGCCATCTTTACCAATGACTTGCAGCTTTATGCGGAGGCCGTAGAAGCAACGACGGTGAATTCCACAGGCGATCAAGGAGGAAGAAACGGTTCGATTAAGTATCAGATGCGCATGATGACGACTAATGAAGTAACAGGAGCAGCATTGGACCCGTCGGACTATCACGTCCAGGAAATAGAAATGGGACGCGATGTGGGGCACTCTTACGCCGATATCGCCGGACTGTCTACATTGGCACAAATGATCTATGCGCAAGGCACGAAAGTTGATCCGGTAAATGGAACGATGTCTACGGCCGCTAATGGGGTGAATGTATTCAATTTCCTGGATGACCGGTTGTTGGCAGGCACGTCATATGTTCTGAAGTATCATCTGGGTTATGATGTGTTATGGACGCCTGCATGGGCAAACCAAAGCAGTACGAATCAATATTACAATACGATCAACGCAGACTACAGAGGCAGAATCGATGCTTACTTCAGTGTTTTATATAACTACTATAAATATATCGAACAACGGGATATGACTGGGGAAAAATATAAATATTTGGCCTATGCTTATGAGACGAGAATGCCGGAAGTTGCAAGTAAAGATTATCCGCTTGCTACTTTGTTGTACACGTCTGATGCCGCTAAGACGGTCGGCCTCGGCAACCAGAAAATTTTGGGCGGAATAACAGGGTTAGCGGCAACGATGGAAGGCTCGAATGCGATCAATTTAAATTGGACGGCTGTACCGGGGGCACTTGGTTATAACGTATATCGATCCACAGCGCCGGATGGGACTTATACAAAGATCAACAGCGCGCCATTTACGGCAGAATCTTATAGCGACACCGGATTAACGCCTAATTCGATTTACTATTATCAGATAGGTGTAGCTGGTGGATCGATGTCAGCTGTCGTTTCGGCAACAACAGGAGGAACCGGCGTTCCGGCTTTGGATGCAAGCAGTTATACCATTATGGTGAATGATACGCATCATACAGTATTAAAGATCTTGTATCCGGACAGGAGCAGCCAGGATCTTACCGGTCAAGCAAGCTACTCTTCATCTAACCCAGCGGTGGCGACCGTGGATACGGCAGGTATAGTTACGGGGGCAAGTATTGGTACAGCTACGATAACAGCTACCTACAACGGACAGATTTACAATGCCATATTAAAAGTAGTAGCAGATACTAGTTTAAATACTTGGTATAAATTTGACGAAACGAGCGGAACTATAGTCGCAGATTCGTCCGGATACGGGAATAACGGGACAATCAACGGCGGTACGAATGCAACGTGGTCAACAGGTATATATGGCAATGCGATTACCTTTAGCGGAACGAATACGACCGGGGCTTATGTGGCGCTGCCAGGCAATATTGTGGATAATTTAGCAAGTATGACCGTTGCGGCTTGGGTGAACAGCAGTAATACGGCTGATCAGATTAGCTTATTTACGGCCGGACCGGCGGTTGCCGCAACGCCAACAAAATACATGATGATGCTCCTTAAGGGAAGCCGATTTACGATTACCGCTAATGGTAATACGGCGGAGCAAAGTATTTCACAGGGAGGCAACGTAACCGCTGACATGTGGAAGCATATTGCAGTTACGCTATCCGGCAGTACGGGTACTTTGTATATAGACGGAGTACAGGTAGCAACCAATACGGGTATGACTTTTAAACCTTCCGATTTGGCACCGACGACCAGCGGAAATTTTATCGGAAAATCGGAATGGAATGGAGACAAATATTTGAAAGGGCGGGTTGACGATTTTAGAATCTATAACCGTGCATTAAGTTTATCTGAAGTTACAAGTGTGATGAATGGGCAAACATTGGCAACCGTACCGACAGCGCCAACGGGCGTAACGGCGGCAACAGTGGATTACAACTCGATCAACCTGAGCTGGTCGGCAGTAACGGGAGCAACAGGGTACAATGTATACATGTCTGACTCTTCCGCCGTTAATGCTGTTTATACGAAGGTAAATACGGATGTGATTACAGGAACATCCTTTGCCGGCAAAGGATTAAAATCGTATAAAACATACCATTTTAAAGTAACTTCGGTAAATGCGCTGGGGGAATCCGGCATATCGGTTATTGCTTCTGCAACGACTTCAAATGCCATGCCGGATTCAAGCTTAATAGCCTGGTATAAATTTGACGAAACTAGCGGGACCGCAGCCGTAGACGCATCCGGATATGGGAATAGCGGTACGATCAATGGCGGGTTTCTTGCAACGTGGATAGCAGGCAAATACGGGAATGCCATTGCCTTCGGAGGAGCAAATACCGATGCGGCCTATGTGGCGCTGCCGGGTAATATTACGGATGATTTGAGCAGTATGACATTTGCCGCATGGGTTAAGTCCAGTAATACGGCTAATCCGATCAGCTTATTTACTGCCGGGCCGGTAGCTGCCGCTACTCCAACGAAATATATGATGATGCTGCTTAATGGAAGCCGATTTACGATTTCCGCTAATGGCAATACGGTGGAACAGAGTATTTCAGCGGGCGGTAATGTAACCGCTAACACTTGGAAGCATATTGCAGTTACGCTATCCGGCAGCACGGGTATTTTGTATATAGACGGGGTACAAGCAGCAACCAATACGGGGATGACGATAAAACCTTCCGATTTGGCGCCAACCGCCAGCGGAAACTTTATAGGGAAATCGGAATGGACAGGAGATAAATATTTGAAGGGGCAGGTTGATGACTTTAGAATCTATAACCGCGCTATTAGCCCATCAGAAGTTACGAGTGTGATGAACGGGGAAACATTAGCCGTACCGACAGTGCCGACAGACGTGTCAGCCAAGGCGTTTAGCGGTTTGACAATGAATTTGAACTGGACGGCTTCTACGAATGCCACCAGTTATAACGTCAAGCGTGCAACTGCCAGCGGCGGGCCATATACTACCATAGCTACGGGCGTACTTGGAACAAGCTATACGGATTCAGGCTTGACTGCCGGTGCCTCGTATTATTACGTCTTAAGCGCCGTTAATCCAGGTCATGAAAGCGCGAATTCTAGCGTAGCCGGTGCAACTTTGCCTATCGTGCAGCTTCAATTTGACGAAACAAGCGGAACAACGGCAGCCGATGCCACTGGCAGCGGTTGGAACGGCATTCTTGTGGGCGGCTCGTCACGGGCTGATGGAAAAAGCGGCAACGCAGTAGATCTGGACGGGATAAACGACTATGTCACTCTTCCTGCCGGCGTTGTCTCCAATGCTGACAATGCCACCATTGCGGCTTGGGTTTATCTGGATTCCGTGAGCAACTGGATGCGGATTTTTGATTTTGGTTCCGGAACGTCTACCTATATGTTCCTCACGCCGAAAAACGCAGCTAATGGTAAAATCCGCTTTACAATAAAGAACAATGGCTCGAATGAGCAAATTATCGATGGTACGTCGGGGTTGGCAGCAGGAGGTTGGCATCATGTTGCCGTAACATTAAATGGCGCAACAGGCAGCCTCTACGTTGACGGCGTCAATGTAGGGAGCAATAACGCTATGACTTTTAAACCATCCCATATGGGTTCTACCACGCAAAATTGGATCGGCCGCTCCCAGTACAATGATCCATACCTCAATGGGCGAGTGGATGACTTCCGTATTTATAACAAAGTTCTTGCTGCGGGTGAGATTGCAGCGCTTGCTCAGTAAATTTTCAAGAAGCTATTCGGTATTTAGCACGGCGCGGAAGTGATACAAATATGTTTATAAAATTGAAATGGGGCCAAGGAGGAATCTTGGCCCCATGTGCCTTGGCTGTGCGACCGGGCAACAAGAGACGGACAGTCTCTAATTTAATTTTGCAGGCAAATAACCGTAGTCGGTAATTTTTATCGACTACGGTTATTTTTTTTGGTATCAATCCGGATTATAAATAAAAGGGGGGAAACGCGATATTTGATGTGTCAGGATAAGGCCTAAAGCCAATATAGTGACATATGTACAAAATGCGCCTTTTGTGCAGTAGTGCGTTAAAGCGTTAACTGAT
This sequence comes from Paenibacillus sp. 2TAB26, assembly GCF_052115145.1. Lineage (NCBI taxonomy): Bacteria > Bacillati > Bacillota > Bacilli > Caryophanales > Paenibacillaceae > Paenibacillus > Paenibacillus sp. 2TAB26. The sequence continues at coordinate 44,644 of NZ_JBFRGC010000011.1, read as the reverse complement.
TAAACTGTCAACCTGGTTTTTGCTTGAGTTGAATACTTTAGAGTGAATTCAGAGGGATCTCCTCTATTAATGAAGAACTCGTGTTTTTCACATTTCCTACCTCTCTTGATACAGGGTATTTAATCATTTGGTCAGCGGGGTATGGTCTTAGCAAGCTTAATACTTCTTCAATATTATCAACGTTTGGGTTCAACCATTCAGCAGCAGCCGTATCTGATAAAATGACGGGCATACGATTGTGAACTTGTGAAACAATCTGATTAGGGGTTGTCGTTATAATTGTGCAACTTCGAATTTCTTCACCACTAGAATCACGCCAAATATCATACAAACCAGCGAATGCATAAACTTTTTTTGTCGCCAACTGAAACCGATAGGGCTGCTTAGTACCTCCTACCTCTTGTTCCCATTCATAGAAGCCATTGCTCACGATTAAAATCCGATTTCGTTTTAATAAATGACGAAATGCCGGCTTCTTTTCAATGCCCTCTGCACGGGCATTAATCGTTTTGTACGCTATCTTTGAATCCTTGCTCCAGAAAGGAATTAACCCCCATTTAAACCCTTCTAGCACCCTTTTACCCTCTCGTTCAATTACACCAGGGATCAGCTGCGTTGGCGCTACATTATATCTTTTGGAGTAATCATATTTCTTTTCATCTACCGAGAAAGTTTCTAGAATTTCCTCTAGCTCTGCTGTAATTGTAAACCGACCACACATTAAATATCCCTCCTTCTCTTATATTTACCTTATATCCTGCAGGTTAATCAGAATGCAGTATGAGATTTCAGAAGTTTAATAAATATCCTTCGTATAACTGTACATAACAAAAAGAGCCCTGCATTTTAGAGTAGGCCTCTTTTGCATTGAGTGCTGTCGCGCCTTGCAACACTTCAATTACCTTATTCTATTGATTTTAATCACATAGTAGAACCTCTTTAATTCTTAATCTGGATGTTTATGATCGATTGAAGCGGGATATTGAAAGATTCCTTCCCAGCAACGGATTCTATTTTTATAATTTGAGTGTTTAAATCAACTTTACGAACTAGACCCATCACCATGCAATTGCGCTTATTACTGTGATAAGTTATGGAAATTTCACGGTTGTACTCGAGTGCCAGTGAGATCGTTTCTTGCAACGTATCTAGCATTTGTTCGTCTAATTCTGGTTGCTTAACATCGTCTTCTGCAACATATAATTGGGCAATTCTTTGTTTGTGTTGAGGAATAAGGAATGGAGCCCACTTTATTCGGCCGCGATCTTTCATGATTTATGACCTCCTACTTTCCCGCTCCGATCTATAACTGTTCCGCCATCGGTTAGGCTACGAGCCCAAACAACTGATGCTGTTCCGTACTTATTACGAATCTCATCCATCGTTGACATAAGTTGTCGCTCTTTTGAATCATCTTCAAATAGATCGAGCTGCGCAATATCATCCGTTGATAAATTGGTTAGACCAACATGAATGTTACGAACAGGTCGTTTGACATCATTCTGATAAAAGAGTACCTTACATACTTCAAATATTTTCCGAGTCAAATTTGTCGGTGTTGCGATCGTGCGAGATATACTGAATCCGCCTCCCCCAACGTCATCTGAGTATCCAATGGAGAGTGATATAGTCCTTCCATTCATTTTTACTTCGCGTGCCCGGCGAGCTACTTCTTCAGTTTGGTCGAGCAGAGCGGTAATGATATCTTCACCCTCGTAATTACGCATTAAAGTAATGCCGCTCCCAAAACCTTTCTGAGTGATGGCATTTTGATCTAATTTAGGTTTAAAATAGGGATTAGTTAAATCAATTCCGCGTGCATGAAAAACGAGTTGTTCTCCAATGACACCAAATTTCGCTTTCATCTTGGGAAGATTGGCATTTGCTAAATCACCAATCGTATAAATTCCTAATCGGTTAAGATTACGTTCCATTTGTCGTCCTACTCCCCAGCAGTCACGGATTGGAAATTTCCACATTAGGTCAGGGAATGTTTCGTATGTGACCTCAGCGATATATCCAGTCTCTTCACTATGCTTACTTATGCAATCAAGACAGCTCTTACTCTGAAAATAGTTCTGTCCGATTCCTATGGCTGTTGGTAAACCGAGCTCTGATTTAAGCGTTTTTTGAATTGTTTTGGCTGCCGTCCACTTGTCACCAAACAGACTCTGAGAGTCATACGTGTAAAAAATTTCATCAATGGAATAAATTGAAATACATTCCATTGGTCCGAAACGATTCAGGATTTTTGGAACTTGCATGGAGAAATCTATATACGTATTCATCCTGGCTTCTACAACATGAATCCGTGGATCCTGAGGAATTTCAAAAAGCCGAGAGCCTGTTTTAATTTTGTACGTTGATTTCATTAATGGACTGGAAGCCAGAACAATTGAACCACGCCTAGATAAATCTCCAACTACTACTAAATAAGTTGTTAGAGGATCTAGACCACGCAGCACACACTCAACAGAAGCATAGTAACTTTTGAAATCAATACACAAAATGTCATATCTAGGTAGCTTGCTGATATCAAAATCCATCGTATCCCTCCAAATTGGAACATATGTTCTTATAGTATATGTTAGGGACAACGTTTTATACAAATGTAAATTTATCTCATACTACACCAGCGCAGCTGTAACCTGTTTGCAGAACCCCTTCTTTTTAACACAAAAAGAGCCGCTCATATGAGTGGCTCTCGTTGGTCTATTGTGGGAGAGCAAGCTCCCTTACTTACTACCATGCGCTGCAGGAGCAGATCCTGGAATCTGTCACCGAACTGCAGCAGGAGGTCGGCCTTAGAGCGGGGCTGACAGCCCGTGGTATAGAAGCCGGAGTACGATTAAGCGACCGGCGGCAGATGCCTGCGGTAGCACCGGCAGAAGCACCCGGCAGGTGTATTTCACTAAGAAGCAGATTGCTTATAAATGTGTTCCAATACCTTTGTCCCTATATGGTTATTCAAGAGCTAAGGCGAGGCGAATATCTGTCTCATTCATGGTGATAAGCTCTTGAAGTAGTGCTAGATTGTTGTCATTTATCGGATTAAGAGCGGCTAGAGTACGGAAATGTTTCCCTAAAATCGGATGAATATACACAGATTGTAGGCACTCCATGTACGTTCGGAACTCATCAGTAGTTAATTCAGCGTGTCTTCCATCATAGGTTTTTTGGATACTATTATAGATTGATCCTTTGAAGACAATGAGAAATACCCCGCTATACCACCTATAAATGTGCATTAAGTGTTGATATTTCGGCATGTCTGGACGATAAAATCCTCTAGGAGAAACATAAAGGAGTTCTGAGGGTGGTCCATTAATACCTAAATTCTGAAGGTATTTGATGACTTTGGGAAATTTAGGATCAAGGATATCAAACTCCAACCGAAAATAACTAAAGAGCGGATCGTCATTGGGGACTTCCCATACCAATCGCTTTAGTTTAAACACATGCTTAATACCAAAGCCAAAAGAAAGTGAAATCATGTTGGGTTCTTTTAGCCAGGTTGCGTGTTCGACACTAACTGAGTCCATTCCCCCACCCTGGGGCACAAATGTATGATTAAAATTCAAGTGAGTGAGCTTTTGTAATATTTCAACCACTTGTGTGGCATCTCTCCATATTAACGTACTCGGTGCCTTTTCCTTGAGGAGAGTGCGCTCGATGTATTGCCAAAGACTTTTAGATGCTTTATGCTCGTCTTTAGCAGTCTCCTCCCACACATTAAATCGCTCCAAAAACGATTTCATCGTCGGCCGTTTTGCAGGATCTTCAAAAGTTGCATCTGCTAAGAGGTCATAGAGCTCAACAAAATGCTGTTCGAAATGAATCAGCTGAAGCTTATGATTTTCTAAAGGATTAAATTGGCCGTCGAAGGCGAATTCCTCATTTGTTAAGATCATCCAAGCTGTTTTGGCAAAGGAATATACATCTGCAGGGCGATGATCACTTTCAAAATTGGAGTTTATTCTTAGTTCTGGAGCCACCGTTTTTCGATTTCCAATGAGCTCATCATCGGGTGTGATATGCTCCTTTTCGGGATATGCAAGCAAACCCAAATCACTTAAACAATAACAGTCATTATAGAATAAGATATTTTCAGGTTTGATGTCTCGATGACTGTGCTCACGAGCATGCAAGGCTACGAGGACTTGAGCGAGCTCTCGCACAATGGCAGTAAGTTCATAAATATCAAGTTTCTTTTTTATTATATCGGATAAAGGCACAGCTAGGGGCATGACGAGAAAGTAGCTATGTTTTGGATCACATTCAAATTCAAGAATGGGAATGAGGCCACGCATCCCTTCTTGAATGAGTTGTTGGCCTTTACGCGCTTCGATTTCAAATCGTTTTAGCCGTCGCTCGGTTGTCTTTTCGCTATCAGTTTCAATTTTTTTTGGCATTTTTTGTATTGAAATTTTAAGAGCAAATTGCTCCCCATTTTCCTTTGTTGCACGGTATACTTTGCCGCTCCCCCCTTTGCCAAGTAGATCTTTTTTATCGTCGTACAAATAATCTTTGAGTTTCTTTTCGCTCAAATCGGTCACCTTCATCCTTTTTTCTAACTCTATATTAGACTGGATGTGTAAAGCAAGCGTAAATCGTCGCCCTATATGAGTGTAGACTCGACTCTATCATGGCCTAACAGGCGCTTCAGGAGGAGTGCGAGTTGCTACTTAATATCGAAGTTGGTAGTCGCCGGCTAACCGATCTCGTTGAGCCGGATCAGCTGGCCGCCAACTTAGGATATTCGATAACTTTATTTTCTTCCGACAGAAATAAAAAGGCCCCATTTACCAGGGGCGGCGGTTTCTATTAAGAATAATTACTTCTTAACAGGTAGAGGAATATGAATCATTTCCATAATTGCGTTGTTATCCTTAGGGATTTCCCTGCCGTCGTTCATGCGTGCTTCCAGTTCCATTAACAACAAATCTTTTGCATTTTCTCTTACTTCCTCAAGAGTATCACCGTGAACACCAAGTCTTAGAGCAGGGATGTAGGCAATGAAGTCGTTTTGTACGTTGTCTCCCTCGATCATCACTTGAAATACTAATTCATTATTATCATTTTGTTTAGACATAATATAATAACCTCCTCGTTTTTTATAAGTAGTAGGTTCCGGATTAAACGGGCACCTAGTTGGAGAACCGAAGCGATATTGTCTGCTTCCATTCTCCTCAAGGTGTCCGTTGCTTTATCCAGCTGCTTGCTGAAGATGATCACTGAGATTCTTCTGGTGTTTGTACTCGTACACTCGGCGAATCTCGCCAGTAATTACATTTAGAACATAAAGCCGATCAGATGGGTTTTGCTTTTTATTCTCCAGCACGGTCTGGCCTTGTAACCATTCGCGTTGAAAGGATAGCACTTGTTTCATGTCGTTGAGTGGAAAAAGATGTGTTCCGCAATCGTATACATACCAAGCGAATAGTCCCGGATCGTTACATCTTTCTATTGAAAGGCGATCGTTAATTTCAAAATCCGAAAGGAATTTTGGATTGACGATAACAGATCGAGCAATGTTCTGCATTTTATCAAACAAAATGGGGAGTTGATTATTAGGTTTTTTTTCCTTGAATATGGACACGGTATTACCTCCTAATTAAATATGAATATATGAGATTGGCTTCAAAATAAAGGCAATTGATCCTCTTTGATGAAAGCTGATAGCGAATGTGATTTTCCATCCTTACTTTTCATGGTGTGTCCGATATCTTGCTCCATCTGCTTTAGATACTCCCAATCTTCCGGATACAGCTTTGATGTTTGCTGCAGCTCCGAACAGGTATTGAAAATGCAGAATTTGCAAGAGCAGCGAGAGACCCATTCATAACAAGGGTGTAACTCAATATCATGATCTGCGGCCAACTGGCGGACCTGGCTTTTGAGCATGTCCTTAATCGGTTTCAACCAGTGGACGACTCGATTCTTTCTTCCAACCGCGTGTGAAGTGTGCAACTGAAACACATTCTTCGCTGCTCGTTCAGTAGATTCTTCCGAACGTTCGCCAGTCAGCAAGAGAATCTTACAATCATCGAATTGACGAACCCATTTCGCATACACATCTCGTTTCATGTATGAAGTACAGAATCGGCATTTTGAGTCTGGAAACATGCCACGATCGCGAATTCTTTCTTCGAGACTCATGTCACCCCATATAACTATCATGGGGATTTCCAGAGTTTTGCTTAAATACTCCAGGTACTCATCGGTTTGTGGCCAATCAAACAATTGTCTCTTTGATTTATCGTTTGGATCGCCATCGACACGCATGTGAACCATTTTGATTTTATCCTTTGGAATGTGATATCCGTGTATGGCAATCAACACGGTAGCTACGCTATCAGCCCCTCCAGATACATTCACATGTACCTCATCATACTCATGAAGCGGGAGCATTTCAGAAGGCAGTACCGGCAGAACATAATCTTCTGCACTTCGTTTTATTTTCCAATCCTTCACGTTAACCGGCATTGGTTGCATCCGCTCCTTCCGTGAAGGAGAACAGAAATTCGTTTTGATCGGTTGTTTCTTGAGGGTGAAGTACGAATGCCCCTTCAGGTGAGAACAATAGGCCATATTGACCGCGTGAGAGATTGAACGACATATTCAACTTGTCATACCTGAGTCGGTCACCTGCGCGTAGCAGAGCGTCTTCTATGCTCTTTCGGTATTCGGGTTGCAGAGCATCCTCCATACAAAAATATGTGACCTGATGGGATCGCGCTGTTACCCAACCTCTGGGGTTACTTTTGCGGCTTGGTTTGACCTCAGTTTCCCAATGACCTTGAATAATGACATATTGACCTTGGTAACAGCAGGACTGAACGTGAATACTCCAACAGCCTTTTTGCAGGTAAAAATGGACTATCGCTTTGTATCCCTTTGAAGACGCCAATTGATAACCTCCTGTTTTGGGCAAAAAAAAAGCTATAGAAACACAAAAAGACACCAAAGGTGTCATGCGTCTCCATAGCTAAAAAAGCCCTAATATATATACCGGGTTCCCCCGGTTCACACCTTCTTTGTCGAATTTCAGCGACAAAGATAATCGAATCACAATGTAATAAGACAATATTAGTATATTTGTCTTGCTTCGTCAATTAAAAAGAGAAGAAGTTGTCGAATGTATATGAAGACAGCTATTTCCTGCACATAAGTGAAAAGGACGCTATCGCGTCCCTTTCGGTTTTTAGCTATAAAAATAAAATGCTCAGTGCAAAATAATTAACGTCATACGTTGCGGTTAGGGTTCATTGTAGCCTCATCCACATAAACTGGACGGCAATTACCTGTCCTACTGGAAAAATTAGAAACATGGATCAGAATGCTATCAGAAGCAAATAGCTCATTGATAACGGTAGATATCTGTAAAGCAGCATTCTCGTTTGAGATCATGCGTTGAGGCTGGTAGGGTTCGACGCCGCAGCTGTGAGATGGTGGAATCGCATCCTTAGCATCTATTGGATAAACTTCATCAAGAGGCGGTAGGATGACCTTCCCTTTTTTCTTCAAGCCTACGACGACTTGACCCGAATAACCACTATCGACATGCTCCTGTCTTTCTTCTTTCGTCCATTTTTCGGGCTCTCTGTTCCCACTGGGTATAAAAACACCTTCGATACCTGCGTCAATGTAGATCAGGTCATCGGACTTTTGGAAGTAATCATTCATAATCTTGCGGGAGAAGTCATTATCAACTGCCCCGATCAACACCTTCTGAAGATGCTTGCCACTTGTTTTTAAGTAATCAGTATGTGAGAAGAGGCTATCCAGTTGTTCGATCGATTCGATATATGCTTCGGAGTATGATCCTATTTTCAATCCGTAAGTCCCACCATATCGCTTTGCCAGTACATCAGCTTTTTTCTTTCCGATATCGGTGCCGATAAATGGCTGCCGAAGTAGATTTTTTTCTTCTACAGTATCCGGATCAGCAAGCATGAGAAATGAGGATACGCCTGTAAATGCACTCATCATTTTAGCAATACGCTGTACGGCGTAGCCCCCGTTTCCTCCACAGCCAATCATTACGATGTAATAGTATATCTTGGATATTTTTGATTCTCCGTAAGCTTGAACTGGATCTTTATCGTGATACCCGAGTATATTAATCATATTAAATTCCTCCATTAGTTAATTGTCTAAATTTCATATGAACACGTTTGTTCCATCCTTCTGGATAAGAAACAGGATCAAGCACTTTTATCTTATCCTCTGGATAGTTTCCTTCAACAATGGCGTTAGGCTTGATGGGAATAAATCGACCGGCTACCCCAGCACGGGTGCAAAGATCGTAAGTGATCTGACAGACTCCCTGCTGCAGGCGCCCAACCACACCGTATAACATTGTACCTAACTCATCTTCATTGTCTACGTTGCTGAAGTATGCTTCCATTGTGTTATGAGAATGGATTTCCGCAACCTTGATATAGTGCAACGGAACTTCACTATAATGTGGATCGATGGAAACCTTTGTAACAATTTGGAATGGTACATCCAGGACGTAACGTTCATCTTCCGTATCCCAATAGAAAACGCCCATTACTTCAACTTCGTGCATGGCGTAATCTGAAAAGAACGAAATCAATTGTGCAAATAGATATTCCGGTATCTTCGGCAGCTTCATCTTGAATCCATCGTGGCAAGACTCTAATTCCTCTACTATAGGTGCCTTAGCGATGAATACACCAATTGCATTTTCACGTACTTCGTAATACCCATCTCGTGCAGCAAGTATGTTGATAGGTTCTATCTTTTCAAAGAGATCTTTTGATCGAAAAAAGAAGCCTTTCAGCCCTTGGCTGAATGAGGCTCCTTTTTTACCGCCGGTGACCATGGGGCAGATGATGTTCTTCTTCTGTAACGATAGGTAAGAGTAGACGTTGGCTTTACCCATTACGCCTCTCTTTTCCCCCGTTTCACACCGTGCGTGCGACTTTCATCGCACACGGCGCTCCATCAACAGGTCTGTAGCGAGCCCTCCAACTTTTCTCTGAAATCAACGATTTTACCCCAAAACTTCTTACCCAGATAACCGTAGTCGTCACTGCAATGGATCATGCGGTGACAGCTGCTATGGACACTGGCGAGGTTCATTACGCGATTAACAAGAGCCATGGGTAGATTCGGGTTAATATGGTGAATATGTACGTTCTCGGGAAAAAGTTCCTCCGAGCATATCCTACATTTGCCCTTGTCTCGCCTAAAGGCATACGGTCGGTTGAGGAAGTATTCAAAGTTGTACAGTTTCTTGGTCATTCCGAGGCTAATTAACCGAGAGAATTCAAGACTGAGCAATTCATCGGCTTTAGATGATACCGACTTTTTGCCTGTACGCATTGCGTATATTTCCCTTCCTTCCAGCGAATAAGGTGTTTCCTCCTGAATTTTGTAGTCCATTCCCCGCCATTTGCAGAAGCTAAGGGCGGTTATACCGACTAGATGCCCGTTATACTCGATAGCGGGAATCTTTTGCGTATATGTGGCATGGACAGATTGAAGGTTACTGACCTCATTAGCAGGAACGAATTTTCCGCCGAATCGTTTGATAGCCTTATAGCTGGCGTGGACTAGAAAAGCACTTGGCTTCTTTAAGTCCACATTGACCCATGTTGCAATCTCGTAGTATTGGATTATTCCACGGATTTTAGAGTTCAGGTTGTTGATTTCGTCGACCAGACCTTCCTTGAGGGTTTTGTTACCCATCAGTCGGAAGCCCTTGATCCGCTTTAGATCGCGTCGAATCTCAACAATTTTTCCTTCTAATTACTCCGGATTGGGCCTTATTCTTGGCACCCAACCTTTTCTGGAATTTCCTATTACCACTTTTTGCTTGAATCCGACAAAGTGAATTGATTTCTTGCTGACGTTCGTAATTAGCGTCTTTTCCTCTGAAAGCTTGAGTTTCAGCTTCACATCTAGGAATTTTGCAATACGTCTTTTCCACTTTTCTGCACTGCTCTTGGATGCTGTAACGAGAACCCAGTCATCAGCGTACCGAACGAGATAGGCAGGTTTCAGGTTGGTCTTCCTCATGGCTTTCCGTTTATTGCTCAGATCGGAATATGAGGTTCTCAACTTTTTGTTTTCCCATTCTCTCGTGACCCATTGGTCGAAGGTGTCCAGGTATGCGTTGGCAAGAAGAGGCGAAATGATTCCGCCTTGTGGAGTGCCTAAAGGGTTGACCTTCAGTTCATCCATGATTCCTGCATTCAGCATGCCTTTAATGATCATCAGAACTCTTCTATCCCGTATACCCATATGCCATAGCTTCTTTAGAAGAATGGAATGGTTAACGTTGTCGAAGAATTTGCTGATATCGCCTTCGATAATCCAGTGATGTCCGGTCCGGTGAATCGTGGTAGTGAGCTTGCCGATAGCCATGTGAGCGTCACGCATTGGTCTAAATCCGTAGGAATACCGGAAAAACTGGGCTTCCAAAATCGGTTCTATGACCATGCGGACACATTCTTGTATGATACGGTCGATGATAGCGGGAATACCAAGCGGTCGTTTCTCCGTCTTACCCGGCTTCGGGATAAAAACCCTTAGGACCGGGAGTGGACGGTAGTTTAACAATCCGTTCTGAACTCTGGCTATGATCTCCTCGTAATCTTTTTCGAGAATGTTTTCCCTCATTACTTCCCCATCAGAACCGGGAGTATTGCTACCCCTGTTGGCTTTGATTTTATGGATAGCTTTAAGGATCGTGGTTTCCGCGCTCATGATCTCTAACAGACCTTTGAATCGTGGCAGGTCGTCGTTTTCAATTGCTCTTTTTGACTCCGCGTATAACGTATCAATTACCGTCCTAAGGTCGTTTTCGGATTTCGGATAGTCGAATTTTTGAGCCAGCGCGACCACCTCCTTGAAGGATTTGCCGTAGCTGACGTTAGTCAGGTATGCACAACGGCTTCCTCGACAAGTATTGTGGCTCGCACAAACAAATTGACTATGCCCCTTCGCTCCACAGGCATTACCCTGCTTCAACGCTACTACGGGCTGCCGTCCTTCGGATTCATCGGTCATTACCTACCGAATAGAGGCATCAGGTTTTACTCCCTTTAGCATCCTCTTCCGAAGTTCCTTTGTTCCGCATATCTTAGCCTTACCGCTTACCTTAGCCTTCTCCTATGACCCGCCAATCACCTTTTTGCCCATTGTTGGGGGACTAAAGGCACCGATCATTTCCGAACGGTATGAATCCTCGCGGGACGATGCGAGAATTCGCGATTGAACCCACATAATGGGCGAACATTTTCTGATTAAATGTCCTTGGAGTTACGAGCCTTACATAGAGAGATTCACGCGTTATCTTGCATTAGGCATAGTAAGCTTCGTGGCCCCCCGGTTACTTCCCTAACCACTTCGCAGGTCTGGTTTTTACCGACTTTACCGAGCTTCATACACTATGATAGTAAATTCTTAGTGCATGTCGGAGTCTCAGGGAAAGAACGCCAACATTCGTTCTTTAGCGGGAACTTCCCCCGCCTATTCAGATATGAAGTTAGAGCAACATTTTTATTAGGGACTGGGTTGGTATTGCCTAGTTATGAAAGATACAGCAATTGAGTCGGATAATTTCCTCACTGTTACGACAAGATGCAATAGCAGCACGAAGATTTTCATCAGTTTCTGCATTGTATCGTGTGAGGCGAATAGTTCGGGGCATTCCGTTTATAGACAGGGAAGCAGACCATATTGATTCATAACATTCGATATGATCGATCTTTTCCACCTGAAGGACGGAAATATCCTCGGACATTACGTCGGGGAAGTTTCTTGGGTCATTGCACCCAAAGAAACACTGGTCGGCAACATGCGTACCCCAACTATCGTATCCTGGCTTAACATATACATCTTCAGCATCACACCAATCGCATTTACCTATTTCGCAGGGTTGTTTTACAGATGTCATATTACATCTCTCCTTTTCCCGCTAAGGGGACGTAGTATCCCCCTAGTCGGGGGTAAAGAGCAACCCAGCCCCGGCTAAATAATGTTACTCCCCTAGTTTTGTTACGTATTTCTACGTTGTTTGACTAGGAACAAAGCGCACCATCCCACTCCATTTTAGTCCGCTGTTTCGACAGCTCCGGAAAGTCTTTCTCCAAACGCTTACGAACGTTCTCTAGATCGAGAGTGGCCAGTGTTTCTTGATCGAAAAATTTAGTGATCAGGAATTTATGTCCTGCATAGCAGATATACGTGACATGATTGAAAACTGGTTTCTTCTCTTCCTTTTTGGGTTCGGAGCTCCCTGCGATTACCGCTTGCTTTGAATCCGATTTGATGATTTCCGTATTGGCGGAATTACCGCCAAGTTCAGCAAGGTCGGCTTTGGAATCGTCCACATCAGGTTCATCTTTAAGTAGATCTTCATCTTCATTGGTGTGGTCATTCGTTCTGCTTTCCTGTGTATCGCAATCGTCTTGTTGTTGATCAGATGGGCTCTTATTACCCCTGAGCCGGTCGGACGCGAGATAAACGACTTTATTGCGATCGGGCCCTGCACCAGAGCAATCATCTGAAGCATGTGCAGTTGGCGCCGTAGGTGCTTTTTCCCCTTCACTTGAGGGAATGCTAGCCGGTTTTGTAGCAGCAGTAGAATCATCAATACCAAAGTATGAAAACAGATCAGACATATTTAAAAACCTCCATAAATTTTATGTGTTTGAATTACCATCCATTAAACTAGATTGAGGATGTCAACTTTTTGACCCATTCCAGGAATGTATAGCCTGTTGGTTTCAAGTACTCATCCGGAAACTTCTTGTTTTTTATCGATTCAATAAGCTCACGGTACGTCATTTTGCTGTTATTAGCAGAGTGATAATAGCAATCTGAGTTCGGTGAATTAAAGAATAGATCCGGAAACGTGGTGAGCTGCGATATGCGTTCGATAACAGGTAGCTGCTGTCCACCCCAGCACACAGAGAAGTCATTTTGAACATTTGTGTAGGGGTAGAAATTGAGTGCCGCTTCTTCAAGATTTATCGTATTGCTCTCGAGCGCTGCCACATAGACATCCTGAATATGCAGCTTCTCTTGTTGATTCTGCATTTTGAAAATCATGACAAGCCGTGGGAACGGAACATTTTTCAGGACTGCACTATGATAGAAAGCATTGCGTTTATGCGCAGGTATTTCCATCACAACATAGCGTTGCATCGGTCCTTCAAAATACATGATAGTGTTCTTTGGCAAGATAGGTGTTATTTGAATTGCGTCATACTCCACGGACTGCAAAATGGCTCTAGCTACAGCTTCATGTGAGTAAGCCCCACTCCCTAGGCTGACTCCATTTGAAAACTCCTCTATCGACGGCATACGGTGATCTTGAATTGTTATGACCATTTTTGTGCCTGTTTCTTTCTCTATTAGCGCAGATGTATTACTCACGCTGCCACTTCCCCTCTGTGATTATGAATTGCACCTTGATTAATAATCGTACTTAGCGTATCGATCATGTCTACGTATGAGAATGCGTCATTTGGTCCAAAAACATGGTTTACCTCCAGCAGTTCTAAAATCCTGGAGAAAACTACATTGACGTCATCTTGCAACGAAATTTCGACAGTGATACCAAGACGATCAAAGACCATTTTAGAAAGTACGACATTCTGCAGCCCGTTAACAATCATCTGCTTACGTTTGCAGATTTCCTCTCGGACTAACGTTCGAATTGCCACTAATTGCTTGAGCATAGGCGAGTAAAGACCCATTTCATTTGTCATTGTGATGTGAAGGCTGGAATTCTCAACCGTGCCCTCCATTTCGAACTCGCAGAAATATTCGTCGCTGTGAGCCATCATGTTCTGAAACATGGTCACGTATTTTCTATGTTCGTCATGATTGATGATTAAGAAAAACTCCCGGAGCTCTGGCATTGGTATACGAATACTCATTTGTGAGGATCCGTACTCATTTACACCATTAAAAGTATGATTAACTTCACCAAAAATCCTCGACATACATTGCTCAAATACATCTGCCTGGTTGCCAAACTGATACACATAGTAATCGATGGGATTGGATACCACATCGCAACCCGCGTCAAACGCAATTTTGATGAGGTTCATCGCATCGTACTGCGCCTGCATTTGACTAACCTGTTCTGCACACATATATGCTTTTTCCAAATTACCTCCACCTCTCTTAGAAGAACTCGACGTTTTCTGTTTGTTTCTCCGGGACTGAGTGCTTAATCGCGTAAACAACTTCAGTATTATGGAGATACTCATGAATGGCGTTGCCTTCATTCGGGTATGAATCCAAACCATCCTGAAATTCAAGCTCATAATCCACATACTCGCTATCTACGTAGTTCATAGCGTGCTCAAGAGCCTGCTCAGCTTCTGACAATGTGAACATACTCCAGTCAACATTTGCGCTGTTGCTATTGTAGTGAGCAGCTTCTATTGCGCGAAATAAGCCTGGCGTATACTTTTGTATGTAGGCTTCAGGTACAGGTAAACATTCCTTCAACATTGCTAGGTTGATCCTCATTTTTATGTCTCCTCCGATTTTTGGGCATAAAAAAAACCGGGAACAAAAAAAGCATGCCGAAATAGGCATACTTGATGTTCTCCGGTTACTACACCCTACTGTTTAATGACGATCAGTGACCGCCTCTACCCGCTCTTTGCTGAATCAATGACAGCAAAGAAAATTCTAGTTTTGCTCGTAATATGATCATTATAACATACGTACATGATAGGATAAAGATGGAAAAGCCCGCAAAGCGGGCTTTTAGAAATATATAATAATCTATTATTCATACTCAGGAGACTCGATAGAATTATTTCACATTGTTTTGCTGAGAATTTTTGAGTTTGTCATTGGAACGCGAGTCAGCATTAGGTTTACCATTGAGGCTGGTAAGTTCATTAATAGTTCGACGCAGTTGTAATCTTGCTTTCGGATCAGACTTAACCGACTCCAATATTTTTTGGTTGACTTGAAAGAGTAGGCCCATATGAAAAACTCCTTTCATTTGCATGTCTAGTGCTCATGAACATCGGTAGTAAGGTATCACGAAAAATTGCTGTCTGTATTTCACTTTTGGAGCGGGCATTGAGTTTGATTTGAATATTTGAAATGTGATTTTGTGTAATTTTTTCTGAAATGCCAAGAAGGTGGCATAGTTCGCGATTAGTGGAACCATGAAGTGAAAGAAATTGCACAACCTCTAGCTTACGTCTTGTTAACGAAAAACGAGCTCCAACCATCCAAAAGAAGTTATTGATTAGTGGATTATCTATCAAATTTTCATTCATAAAAGGACTCCTCACTTATAAAAAAGGTTGTTATATATTCAGATCACGGAAGAATACAAGCCACACTAATATGGCAGTAAGACCAATGAATCCATTTTCAACCATTTTCCCTTTCCACGTACCGGTACTCATCAGATTAAACTTTAGGCGCCAATCAAATGGTGGCAATGGCCGTATACCACGATTGGTTATAGAATCTGCTAAAAGGTGAAGCAAGTATGATAGACCGCCTGAAATCCAAATTGCTGAATCGTATTGATGAGTCGAGAAATATAAAATTAACATCCAAACGACTAATCCATACACCGTATGGGTTAAGCCGCGGTGCGGCAAAAGTGCGCAAACAATCAACAAGCAGCCGATCAGATAATTCCACGGCATAAGAGAATGACCGAATACGATGAGACCAGCACCGATCAGAATCATTACGACGTTTCGAAGGGAGCGGGTAGGCATGAAGGAAACGAGTCCTACCAACAAGGCTAGTAGAATATTCCATGGAGCAAAAGCTTGACCCAGAAAGTAGACAGATGCGCCTAGACCAACAAGCGCGACCTTGAATAACTGAATGAGGCGTTTAGGGATGGCTCGTGACACAAGTAGGGAATTTGGTTCGTCAATATCTGGTAGAAGCGCGCTAACTGCAGTTACTGCAGCAACTGGAAGTGAAATCTTATAGTCTGCCATACCAATAATGGAAAGCGTGATACCAGTACTGATTATCAGGTGGGATTTCCCCATCATGGTGATCAATCCTTTCTATACAGGTAATATGTGGATCATGTCCTGCAAGGATCCAGAATATTTGCATTTAGGTAAGCTTTTAATAACCATTTTCCCATAACGTTTCGTTCGCATCCGATTATCCAAAATAATTACTGCTCCCTGGCAATGGATTGAACGATTCAGACGGCCGAAGCCTTGTTTTAGCTTGATCATCATCTTAGGAAACATGAAATCAAAGAAACTGCTTCTTTTGGCATTCTCAATCAGTTCAAGCTGCGCTTGTATGAGTGGTTCATTTGGCATTGGAAATGGTAACTTCGGAATGACTAGTGTTGTTAGCGCATCACCCGGAACATCTACCCCCGTCCAAAAGCTTGTACAGCCGAATACGATCGTACGTGGATCGGTTTTGAGTTGATGGATGATCTTCTCCCGGTCACAGCCAGAATACTGAGTAAGCAAACAATATCCGTAATCGGTACAATGTTGTTGGAATTTCTTAGCGACCTGATTCATAGTATCAAAGCTAGTAAACAACACAAGCATCCGTCCACCCGAGTACATTAAAATTTCTTCAAGTGCTTCAATGGTATAAGGGATGAATTCCTCACTGCTCGGATCTGGAGCATTTTCGGGACAAATTATCATTGTCTTATTCTCATAATCAAAGGGGCTGCCAACCATCACGCTATCGTAATCTTTTACACCAATCCTTCCGGCAAAAAAAGAAAACGTGCCGTTGGTTGACATAGTAGCACTAGTAAGTACGACAGGCACTTTGTCGAACAATCCGAAAGCTAGGACGACTTTAGGAAATAATGGAGCAGCATGAAGTGTTATATGATCTCTTCCCTGAATGGTCACCCAATAGCCCCATGATTTTTTCTCTTTTTCACCAATGAAATCAAGGTCATCGTTTCCTTCAAACAGTCTTTCAAGGATGTCAGATATACCGCGGATATTTAAGCTTTTGACACGTTCGATAAACTCTGTAAGTGCCTGGCACACGGAGGCCACATCAATTTTCTCATCCATAAGTTTAAATGCATTGTTGTCCATGCTCTTATTGATTTTGGAATATAACTCATCGAGCGTCTTTTCGATATTTTGCCGCATTTGCGTTAAATCAAGCTGAGTACTGTGATCTAGTGCACAAAATGATTCTCTTTTAAACAAATAATCGAAAAGTGTTTCGAAGCGTTTCACATCGACTTTTTTTTCAAAAATGTTGCAGCATACATCCTCAATCTCATGAGCCTCATCGAATATGACGGCATCATAAGATGGAAGCGAACCGTTTCCAGTTTTTTTCCGCATGATCAGATCACTGAAAAAGTAAGCATGATTAGTGACAATGATATGTGCTTTCTGCATTTTCTCTTTAAGCTCTTCCAAAAGGCAGTTATCTGGCTTCGTAATAGCAATACAGGATGAGGCAGAGATTTTGTTCCAAAGCGAGTCATCAATATCAAAGCCAAGTCCTGCACGATCGGCAACACGCTCCTGGCTAACCTTTTTGAATATCTTTTGAACGACCTTAGATTCCTGGTTATCACTTCGAAGTGTTTCTTGCCATAATGCCTCAAGCTTTGTGTTGCAGACATAATGTGATTTCCCTTTGACGAGCTGATAGCGGAGATTTTTCTTCTCCATACTGAGAATTTGTTCTACTCGTGGTAACTCTTCATTTACGATTTGAGTCATAAGGGGGATCGTATGCGTGCAAATTACGACTGTTTTTTGATTTGAAACTGCCCACTTCGCAGCAGGTATTAAATAGCCTAGTGACTTCCCAGTACCGGTACCTGCCTCGGCTAATAAATGCTGTCCTTGTTCAAGGGCTTGACCCACCTTTGTCGATATTAGAATTTGAGGGGCTCGCGGGCTATAACCTTTAACAAGCTTAGATAAGTGCCCTCCACTCCCCAGGGCCCTATTTATAAAATCATCCAACGGTCATCGCTCCCAATAGTTGTATGTATATTAGTATACTAATATACAACAATTAAGCGAAGCATTTTCTTTAAATTGTGACTTAGTCTCTTCTCAATTCATTTTATGAAACTTCATTTCCTTTCATAGCAGTCAATATAAGTTTTGCTTGATCATCACACCACCTTAGTCAATTGGATTCGTCATGCTGCTCTACAGTACAATACTTGCCTTTCTTCTTTTGAAGCGAAGCAGCTTCACTTTCACATCTAGCGAGGACACTATAAAAAGCGCGAGCCTTCATGGAGTTGAAGCTGCTGGCTACATTCATCATTTAGACTTAATTCTGTCTTCATACTTAACGATTACCTCAGCTGGAGCTTTCTTCTTTATGTGACTAGGAATATGTTGGAAGCAATAAACCATTTTCTCGCGGTTTAGAGAGGGAATTAACCCCAGGAAATCCCATTCATCTCGTGACAGTTGCTTACCGCAACCAGAGAAAATGCAACAGTGAACAACGAAAGTTCGTGATTGATTGTCCGGATCGCGGCCTCCTGAAGAGGGAGTAGAATTAAGCAAGTGACGAAGAGCAGGATTGCTACCCCAATCTTTTTCTGCTTGATTATAAGGGGCTAGATCTTTCCAACCAATTTGCCAAGTATCCAGGGCTTCACGAACTGCCTCCGCAAAGGCTTGGTCCACTTTATTGGCCAATGATTTTCCTTTGCCGTTCTGATCTGTCTCGATTTCTGAAAAACCGATACCGTCCCGGCAATGCTCACCAATGGTCACGCGTGCAACGACTTTCACGTATCCATGTGGTATGTTTATCTCGACTTCCTTAATTTCACGGTCCCACATGCTGCCTGTCGCAGCTTCAACGCGATCGGTATAAACCTGGTTAGGGATGTATGCTCTGCCGTTGTCTCCCCTCTTCTGAACGGTTCCAGAAGGAAACGGGGCTTTGATAAGCTCTATTGCTTTAGCGTAATCAAATGGATCCACACAAAGGCTCCTCTCTTAGCTCAGATTCATCTTTCCGTACTTGTCCATATAGGTTTCGAATCGGTTATAGACGTGCTGCGCGCGTTTTACACGATCGGGCAGCTCGCGCATCAAGCTCTTGAAATAATCGATTCCGACGTCTGTGATACGATAGTACCGGTTATAACGATTATCTCCAACCCACTTCCTGGTCACATGACCTTGCTCCGCGAGCGTCTTAAGTCGTTGGCTCAAATACCCATCATTCACACCAACCGATCCACCTAATGCTAAGATAATACATTCTTCAAGTTCCTTGGCGTAGAGTTCTCCGTCCTGCAGCTCCGATAATACGATAAAATCGATGACCTGTTGAACTTTAATGACATAACCAAGCGACTCTTGCTTTTCAATCGGATTTTCATTGCGAGCCATAAAGCATCTCCCTTCTATTCGTTTGTTGCATTCATGGTTCCATTTATGTTGCGAAGCAGGCTAAATTGTGGTGTATAATAAAAAAGTTTACCGTCACCTTGTAGTACTTCGACTAGTGCTCGTTCGATATCGCTGCGAGGAGTATTCGTCTTAATATCACCAATAGGCGTCTCAGGTGGCAGAAACGGTCGATAATCAATATGGGAAGGTATTCGAACTATAAAAGTGCCACTCATCTCTTTCCTTAAACCTCTATCCTGAGAGGTCCATTGGACCGGATCACCTTTATCAAATCTCATTCTCCAGTCCGCCTTTCGCTAATGTCTGATCGTAACTTATTCTGCATAGATTCGGCAGGGAGGGGGATGTCCATCAAGTTGATTTGCCCTGAGCAACAAATTCCCGCTTCCGTGATATATACGTACTCTCGTGTCCATAAGTGTTTATAGGCAAATCCTTGTTCGGTAACATACATGAATCGATAGTTCCCAATCACTTGATCCCTCTTCGCACCTGTTAGTCCGAGTGCAGCAATGGAAATAAGCAGCGGAGCAAAGTGACGTTCATTTCTTTCATTATCTGTATTCTCCAAACATCATACCTCCACTCATCCAAACGTGTATTCCCCTATATACCCATTATATCACAAATAAGCTTTCAATCAATATACTTGTTAACACGTATATATAGCCTAACTAGTGCTACTTTAGTGTTCTACTTATCTATCCCATTTCCGCCGGTATTTCTACTCTTCTGTATCTAGATTCGTACCTAGTAGCAGTCTACTAATCTGCAACTTTATCCGGTTTTATCCCTTGGTTTTATTCTTTTCTAGTCGCAGATTTAAACTCTGCAACTAGATCCGTACCAAGGTTCTTATTCCGTCCGTCGGGGGGGCCGCCGCGCGCTTTGCGCAAAAACAAAACCGGCCGAAATGGGAAAACCATGTCCCACAGTCGAAGTCAACACAAACAATCCTGTAGGTGCAACAAAAGTTGAAGATCTTCACTGGAGCCTAAATTCGCTGAGTACGTTGGTAGCTGCAGGGATAATAAAGTCAAGCTGAGGAGAGTCTTGGAGGAGCGGGATCGAAAGTAAGGAACTTCCTGGGTGCAGGCAAAAAAATCAATAACTAAGGAACGGCAGCCGATCAAACGAGAAACGGTGATCAGCATGGATAAGGTAGCAGGTATCGGCGCCAAGCCGCGAACTCCCGTACTACTGGTTCATATACGTGGAAACAAGTATATTTTTATAAAGTATATGTGCCTCGAAAACCTATGACCCCTTTAAAGAAACACCTCCAACAGTAGGCCCGGGAGGTGTTTCTAACGAAGACATATTCTGGACTGTGTCAGTTGAACTAACGAGCACGTAAGTCATACTAACTATTGCCTTACAATTCTGTATCTAATTTTTTTCGGAACGAATCTTTTCCTGGAATATTCTATATGTTAGTACTTCGGTTTCTGAGAGCTTAGTATTGGAGACTATAAATTGATCTGCAGATATAAAAATCATTGAGTTTAATATCCTTACATCATTCTCATTTAATAACTCTTGAACGTTTTCTTCCTCTTCTGAAAGAAAATTGTTATCTACATTTTCAGAACAGGTTAGTATTAAAGCACACTCTGTACTCAATGGATAATATAGTGCATTCTTTCCAGAACTCTTGTAATTTTGAATAAATAAGACTGGATTATCAGACGTGATCAAAGAACACGTAGTTGTATTTTTCCCAATTTTCACATGGTTAAATTCGTTAAATAAAAAATTTACGAAAGTGCTTTCGCGTTCATCATTCAATATGTCTAACAATTCTTTTAAAAACAGAACGTTAGTAAATTGATCTTCTAAATTCTTCCCGCTCAACTTACTTTTTATTTCTAAAAGCATTTTTTTGCCACTCACAGTTCTTAGCATTTGAATAACAACTAACTGATAAATCATATATCGAATGAACCAATTATTTAGCGTGCTATGGGTGGCACTACTTTTTGCCAAATCAATAATTTTTTGCAAATGTCCTTCGCACATCGAAAGAATTTTTTCGTTTATTTGCTTTTGTGAGTGAAATTCAAGAGGTATACCTTTTCTTTTATATTCTGGTAGACTCTCAAGTCCTTGAAAATCAATATCGTACCAATATCTCCTTCTTATTATTTTTTTCACATTTGTTGCCTTTGGAAAAAAGTAGTCCTCCACTTTATCATATACGTAAGCTTTCACAGTTCCTTTCTCAGCAAAATTTAATAGATAAGTATGAGGAACAATATGTTGATTTTTTCTAATATCATTATCAATCATTTAGTTCTCCTCCAATCGTAACTTCGTCTAAATTATTATCTTCCAGTCTAATTCGTTATTTTCTTCTTAAATGTTTTTCTGTCAAAGTGTCCCTAACGAAATCGTAGCACATGACCAAATTTAATAGAAACAGACGGTTGATTTTCGGCCGTCGCTTCCAGATCGCCCAGTTGCAGCCATAAACTTACATGTTAGCAAACCGTTCGTGACCGTTTGCGAACTTTCCCAAACCCGCATTCACCATCAACTTACATTCTTCGTCTTTAGTTCTAGGAATGAAAAACTGCAAAACAAACGTTCTTCTGGCCAAATCGATAAAAAATCCGAGGATAAACTCCTCTTCAAACAAATTGAAATTCATTACCTGCAGTTCTTCCTGCCGCGGTTCCAGCATCGCCGATTTGATTTTACGCAAGATTGGTTGCATCAGCGCATTTGATATGGCATCGCTCGTAAAAAACGAGAACAGCCTCACCGTCCTAATCTCGCAGGATAGCCCTGTCATCTGAGTTATAATACGGTCGAACTCTCCAGCTGCCAGTACGATTGGTACAGTCTCGTTTACGATCATCTGCGACAACAAAAATTCGTTCCATACGCGCATTGTGCCTAAATCAGGAACAAGCATCGTTTTATTAATCATTTGATTACAAACGGTACCGATGTCCACCAGCAGCAAGTACTCGTCCAGCCTTCCCAGATTCGCGTTAATTCTTCGTTCCAGTTTGATTGTCCAAACCAGTTGAAACACTTCCTCGACATTCATCTGTTTCGTCAACTTTTTTAAAATAGACGTTAGCGTGCGCGGTTTCCCGTCTGCTAAATAGTACTCATTCTTAAAGGCGTTCTCATCATCCCCCTCACTCAAGGAGTGACTAAGCTCAATTTCCTGCAAGCAGCTGAGCAAGAAGAGCGGGGTCAGTTTCTGCTGATCCCCCATCTTTTGCTTATTGTACAGCGCCAACATTTCGGGAACGGCAGTTGCCTGTTTCAACAAAAATCGCCTATGCTTATCATTTATCTTCTCACCTGGGTAGATAAACGTTGCAACAGCATCCATGTACTCCCGTACGAACGTAACTGAGTCCATGATAATTGAAGGGGGGAAAGGTATCATCCGTACTTCTTGTTTTCTGAGGTCCTTTGTCTGTTTGGAGCCGTTAATGAAGTTTGTAACCCGATCGATGTCGTGAGTCCGTGCGATTTGCTTCAATTGGAGCACTCGCAAATAGAATGACTCAAGCAGATTTTTGTCGGACACCGGTTGTGGCTCGTCCAGTCTTTCCAAAAGTAACTTCCCATAGTCCCGTATTCGCTCTAGTTCCGCCATACGGACTTCCCTCGGTAGTGGCGAGTAAGTTAGTGCACCGATTTGTAGCAACTTTTCGTTCCAAGCCATCGTCAAGTCGATGATCGCTTGATTCGCGATGGCGGGAAACCCCTGTTCTATCGCTAAATGTACTTGCGTCAACAACTCCGTAACGACATTGCCATGAACGCTCATCTCGCCTAAGACACTCCGGTCGACGATTTCGAGAGATAAGTCACCGAGCAGTTTCGTGATGTTCACCTTTTCACTGTGATGTTTTTCGGTGCGGTACATAATTTTGAGTAACTTGAGCTCCTCGTACTTCTGAAACTGCCGGTACGACGAAGTATCAAAGCCGACACGCTGATTCAAATTATCGCGCAGCCCACTCGTGCCGAACAGCTTGTTCTTAATATTCTCGTAACTGTACTTCGGCTCGTCGTCCCATGGGGTACCCGCTAGCTCGTTGAATGTCTCTAGCCGAATTTCCTCGATCAGATCGTTCGCATCGACTGGCTTTCCATCCCACTTCGCTTGCGGATCGAACCGCCCTCTCGCCCCCGCTACAGTCACGTTAGGAAACCATTCCTGGCGGATGTAATAATCCAACGTGACGAAAATATGCTTGTAGAACACTCTCTCATTTTTTATTTCTGCGTAAAACGGGGCGTCCAACAACGAAGGTTCGTCTGGGTCGAGTCCTTCATCACGAAGTCTCTTTTTAAGCATGTCATCGAAAAACTGTTGCATTGTCGTTCCTCCCCTAAAATCAGTTTATTATTTTTTCTTGTTCTCATCATAAATGGAGGAGGGGCGAGTTCCAATTATAAAAAACTCGCAAAAAAGATCGCATAGTAATATTCGTTGAAAACGAACCGACCACAGGGTGTCATAAGGTGGGAAGCGGTCGGTTGGTAGCATGTGCTCGCATTTTTCTTGGAAAGTGGTGCGTACTGACATCCCCCCAACCATAAACGTGAAGTTGGTTCAACGGCTGGGCGGACCGCTGGCGGCTACCGCGAGAACACAGACCAGTCGCAATATATGTAAAAAAATATCCATCTGAATCGAATCGGTTACGGATCTGGCCAATATGTTAATCGCGCAGAACCCTCGTTTCCGATAGAACAACCAGGAGCTCAAGCTGCAGTGAATCTTGTCTGATACCCTAACAACAGTCTAAAATTTAATTTAATCGGACATTAATTGTTTGTTCTCGTTCTCTAACTCTGCAACCTCCCCTTTCCTGCTCCTCGCTTAAACCAGAATAGAACATTATGTTATCAGTAAATCGGCCTCCTGCGAGTATCTCACTACATCCCCCAAAATGACTATTGGCCTCGCCCTCTGTAAATAAGGGACGAGGCCAATATTTTTTAATTTGTTAGAAAATATAAGCTCAACCGCGAAAATAGGGATAATTTGATACTTACTAAAATGGGGCGTTTCGTTTATTTCACAATGCCTATTTCCAGACATTCTCGACTTTAGTCCATACTGGGGAATGATATGCATGTTTCTTCGCATCCCAAATCATAGATACTTCATTTATCTCGTCTTCCATTGTGGAATAAGGGGCTTTAGAGAAAAGATGTCGCTCGATCCACCGAATTTGATACTCTGGCACTTTGGGTTTCTCCCAATGTTTCTCAATAAAAATAGAATCAAAAAACGCTATTCGAATCTTTGTGGCAATGAATTGGATTTTGTCTTGAATACCCACTGATCCTTCCCGCTCTGTAATGATAACCGTAACAAGCTTACCCAGCTTCATATCATCTTCCTGGCCTACACGCAGTTCAACATCACAGTGATAAACCTCTACCTCGTTTTCTTCGTTTCTGTTATGCCCTCCAATATAGGGAAAAGAAAAACGATAAATTCCGCCATGAAAATAAATACTCTCTTCTTTCATATAGACTCTCCTTTGATTTTTAAGATTCTTTTATTGGTTTTGCATTCCTAAATGATTTATCGGCTATACACCCTGCGTATATTACCATTTCCTTTCCTATTCCTGTTTGGTGAAAAACCAATTTATTCGACTCAGCAGCATCGATCTGAACAATCAAAAACTTTATTTGTTCCAAAAAACCTTCTCCTGAACACAAATAACAGTTTTCATTAGAAATATGAAGATCCTCGCAAACGGGACAAACACTTCTATCGAAGGATTCTGGATCTAAACCTAAAAATACTTTATTATCTGGCAATTTGATCACCCCGATAATCTAATGATATTCACTTGTATATATATTAATAATATATTATACAGCTATCGTATGTTTGTATTATCATCCTCTGGCTTTATTTCCTCAAGAATGGTTTCAAAGATATTCCTAGCTTCTTCAGTTGAACATCCATTGAGAAAAGATAATTCAACTGCTGCGCGAAAAGCTTGATTAAGTGTATTTCGTCTTTTTTCTTTGACCTGTTCATAGCCAACCATCACGTACGTACCTCGTCCTGCTACTGAGCGGACCAATCCTTCCCTCCTCAATTCTTGATATACGCGTTTACTTGTGATGAGACTGCAATTATATAAATTCGATAGTTCTCTGTACGATGGAAGAAGTGCACCCTTCAAATACTCCCCATTTGTAATTCGGTACATAATGATTTCTTTAATCTGTTGATATAGGGGGAGTCCATCCTTAATTATCAGCGGTGTTATCATCGAGACACAGCCTTTCAATTTTATTCATAGAAATTCAGTTGATAGGACCAAATGTACTCTTAGCCCACTCTTCCAATGTCATCCCATGTCTCTCATGGAATTCTTCAGACTCATCATTTGAATCAAAGACAAGAAGGACACTATCAGCATCCTCATCAACAAATTTACCTGCTGGTGTCTTACCATAGTTATATTCATTAGGCACAGCATGAAGCAGCCGTACATAATCACCAGATTTGTTACAAGCAGCTGCTAAAGCTGTATTATCGACCCGATCCTGAGAAAGAGCTCCAAAGATCGCACAATGTGTCATTTCGGCATTCAACTTGACGCAAATTCGGCAAGTTGGATGAATCTTCGCATTTGCCATGATAAATATTCCTCCTCTGCTATATTAAATAATCATAATACGAAAATTCTGATTCACAAAATTTTTTTGAATTTTTCTCGTGTAGCTTTATAATAAAGTTTGATAATTTTAAAGTTACATACTCATTTGCTTCGAAAACCCAACCATAGAGATAGTGCCCCGTGCTGGGGATATATAGAAAAGTGTCGTAAATCCGTTGGATTTCCGACACTTTAGTTTGATATATTAGTGTTTAGTAAGTAAAAACTATACTCTTACCTTGGGTATCAATAGAACCTTTTACTACACTATATGAAACTGAAAACGCACTGATATTGACACCATAAGTTGCATAAGAAGAAACCTTGGTATCATGAGCATAATTCATAATAACTTTATTTGAAGCATTCGAATTTATCTTTTTTGCCCTAAACCAAGAAGTACCTTTTGCCCTCCAGCTAGAGTTATCATCATTGGACCGTAAAGATGACCACGAATAACCATATGAAGCGGCATTAGATGGTGCTCCTCCGCAATCACTAGGACTAGCATCAAACCATGAAGTACCCGTAATAAAAAATGCCTCTTGAACTCTACAACTTGTTTTGTCCGAACCTTGAACCTCCCAACCATCTGCTATAGCTGCAGCCATGGTATCATTATTGACGGATTCCACAATTTTCCATTCAAATGAAGGGTATATATCAACCATTTTCACGCCATTCACTGTAACAACGAAAGCTTGAAGCCCCAAAATCAAATCAGTAGTCGGTATGGTTCCCCTAGTAGAAACACCATCAGGATTACTAGGTATTTCTGTTAAGGTACCATCTATATTTTTGTGAAAGAATGACTCACCAGATCCACTGTATTTCAGATTCTCCCCAGATTTCGAAATAACAAATGATTTTTCATCATAATCCATCTTAGCCAAGACATCTTCTGGAACACCTGCGTTTGTCAGTATTCCATCAATCTGCTTTTCCGAATAGACTTCTTTTGACGTATTTTCGTCCGCACTTACAACACTACTTGACGAAGGCAGGAGTATGGATATCAATAAGGCAGGCACTACTAAAAGGCTGACAACTCTTTTTTTGATTTTGTTGTTCATTATTTCCTCCAATAGATTTATTTAGGAATATTCCCATGTATTAGTATTTCGACATAATAATCGATATTCCTCCTTTCAGAATAATATTTTTAAATTTATTCGTTAGATTTACTATCAATAGGCCCTATATCATCCAAAACACCACTTGTTCCAGCTTTATATACACTATAGGATGCATAATATTCATCTCCAATTGTAATTAAGTTCCAAACCATCACTTCTTTAACTTCTAGTTTTAAGATGTTTTTCTCTTGTTTATTATTTGAGTCGTATGCATAAATCCAGTAATGGGAATTATCATTTGAATGTTCTTTATCTGTTATTGTGATTGATGACGCTGTAATTGATGTTATTAAATTTTCTTTCTGACATCCAATAATCGATAATAATAGTGACATGGATAATAACCATTTAAATAACGATTTAGCCACTAAATTCCCTCCTTTTTTTTAGAGTTTATCTATCGTAATACATTAGCCAAGATAAGAGAAAACGAAGAGATCCAAAACACCATAGCTTGAATTGCTTTCCCCCTTAGTTATTGTTTTGTAGAACGTATTTTACCATAAAATCCATTCATTTGGTTGCTTATTCATCTTTTTGCAAATGAACTTACAGTTTATAAAGCAAATAAAAAGGTTCGGGTTAAAGTGCTATTTGATAGTGGTTAGAGGTGCTGTAACTGTTTTGCAAGCAATTAAAAATGGGAAAAGTGTAAAGCCGTTGGGCTTCATTAGGGGATACATTATAGATGTCTCTAATGGAGGTTAAGAGAGAAAATAATGGGAGGCAATCAAAAATACAAATTAAAGGGGCGACATTGTCACCCCTTTAAAATTTAGAAATTAAAAGCGAATTGGCCATCAGATACATTGTAAGATTTTTTGGTTTTGGTTTTAGCGGTCTTCCCTTCAACCAATAGCTCAAATCCTTTCCACTCCGTTTGAGCGGCAGACTTATTCCGTTCGGAAGCGGGCATATTGGTCATTTTAAAAACCCATCGCCTAAATTCTTCTGATTCAGAAGGTGCATCTATAGGATTCCAATGTAGAGCGATCTCCCCTAGCAGCGACTCTTGAACAACAGCCAGTCCAGGATAACCCTTCATAAGGTTTTGTTCAACATATAATATCTGCTTTTCGATACGATCAAAGAGATCAGTAGGCACTTCTTCCTCGGCCCATTTCAAGATGGCTTTTTGCAGAGATTCAGCACAAAACATGCGTATTGCAGATATAGGCGCTGCGAGTTTACTGGAAGCGAGCTCGCTTTCCAATGCTTCCTCCTCTTGATAGACTTCAACTGGCGGTTCAGACGCCACAACGGCCAACTTAGAGGCGTCAATTGTCATCTTGCCCCATATGGACTCAGCGCTCTCAACACCTACGATATTGTTACCAACAAACCGTTTAGCAAGCTCAGTTGCAAGGCTGCCACCTGAACCTTCGGTTAGCGCTGCAAGACCTTCCTGGCTGAATTGACCCTCAAGAGCAAGCGCCGCATTCATTTTCGCGGCCATGAGATTAATTGCTAGCTCTTGCATCGTATTTTTGTATCCAGAATACACCGTCTCACATAAATTCTTCTGTCCTATCCGCCAGTGACGACGGCTTGCCTGTCGCACAATTGATAAGCGGTACCCTGTTTGATAGAAAAACAAAGATGGAAACCCGTAGAGGTCAAGCCCCGTTGAAACCAGAATTGGATTCGTAAGTAGTACTTGAATACCTTCCTTTTCCCGCTTCGCGATCCATTCTTCCCGTTCTGGTCCATTAACTTCTGATTCCAAAACGGCCGTTTTGATTCCACGCTCCTCCAATAGCATTTGCAAGCGTTGCAGCGTTCCCATTTTCCCTGTAAAAGTAGCATAAACACCCACTTTACGCCCTGCTTTGAGACGCTCACGCACATATTTTATCAACTGCAGCTCCTTCGGGTACAAAAGCCTGTCGCTTAGTCGATAATTGGGAGATACGATCTCTCTACCGGTATCCGGATGATACACGCCTTCAAAGTTAAAAGGAACATCAGGATAACTGAGAGTCGTACTAAGAAGACTGCCAAGTAGTACGGACTGTCCGCCGGCACGAGACTCCTCTTCTACAGCTTTACGAAGTAAGCCTTCAACTTGGGTTAGATTACGTTCAAGGTACCAAGAAGGGGCAAGCAAGCGCATTGCCTTATGTACTCTCCTTTTTCGTCCTGGCCTTCGTTCGATTCTCGTTACGCAGGAGATAAGACGACGCTCTCCGTTTAGAGAAACGTTCATCGGCCCTTCCTTTAGTTCCGGTAGAACTTCGAACATATCGCCCATTTGAATGAAACATGATACGTCACTCAGCATATCCGTGAATAGCTGCGGAGCCGCAGCCGGCAATTCCTTCGTGTTAACGCGTTTAGTGGATCCATTGCTGGAACTGTTCAGGTTACTACTATCATCCCTAATTTTTGTAACTTTCTCCCGAACACCATACAGATCGATCCATTTTCCAACCTCACCCCACTTAAAACCCATTTCTATTAATCTAGCAGGGAACAAGCGAAAGGTAAGTTCAAATAAATTTGAAGCGTATCCATTGAGAAGTGTACCCGTCATAGCGATAGAATGCTTCGCACATAAAGTTAGAATATGAAAAGCATGAGCTTGAGCACTTCCACCAGTCAATTCATGGCATTCATCCCCGATCGCCAAATCAAACTTGTTCTTGAAATAACGCTTAAACAAGTCCGCAGGTGAAACTTTTCGTGCAGCTGTACCATTTACCTTCTTTGGTTGCCCCGAAAAGCTGCTTTTATCCTTGTTTTTGGCTTGCCAGAGCGGAGCCTTGCATTCCCGGTACTCATCTTTTTCTGAATCCGCATTCTTATATAGTCGAACGAGGCTCGAGCAAAACAAATTATTCTTTTTTCGCGTTGGTTTTCCATGCTTATTAAAGAAGTCTTCATGTTCCATAGGAACCATACTACCTTCTTCTTCCTTCATCAGCTGTCCGCCGCAGTCTGGACATACCCAGCCTTTGAATGCGGTCCGCGGGATCGCCTCTAGGGTTTCTCCATGCGAGCTCCGCTTCACATAGCTACGATGAACCCATTTTGCAACAGGCTCGAAAGTATATCCCAGCTTGGCAGTATCCCTAGCAATGATATATACTTCTATTTTCTTAGCCTTCGTATTCATTTTTCCGCTGTCACGAAGTCGGATCACATCCTCATAGCCATTTATGAATTCGACTTCAAACAAATTCTTGTCTAGTAAAATACCAATTTCCCTCTTCGTCTTTTTGATCAAATGGTTGGGTACCATGTAAATTACACGCCCCTTCCCTTTGAACATCGACTTTAAGAGAGCATAAAATACAGAAATAGACATAGCCGTTTTTCCAGTACCTGGTTCCCCTATAATATACAGATTACGATTCCGCTCAAAACCCTTCAAAATCGCAGTAACCACATGCGCTTGAGCATTAAAAAGCGGACGCTTAATGTCATTAAGCAAATCGAGTGTACCCTCGGTTCCTGGATGATGGACTGGCTTGTATTCATCGTTCAATCGACGAATCAAATCTCCTCCAAACAAATTGAGGTAATCACCGATATTCTCCAAATCAGCCAGTGAAGGCATCGTAGTTTCTGATAATACATTTGCAGGTACATCAAGCTCTTTAATTTCATCTACTGACTCCAGATTATTCGTCATATCAATTTCCCTCATAAATTAAATTGCCTCCTCTACATCATCGTCTTCCGTTAGATTGATTGCACCAAAACGCAGACCGTAGGTAATATAACCATCCAGAACTTCCTCGCCAGCAAGTAATTCGTACGCAACCAGATCCGGGTAATCACCGGTAAAGTCATGAATGACCAGTTGAACAAGATGCTGGTCTTTGACAAGCTGATTGAATAAGAACGACGTCCACTCCTGAAGCATCGGCGTTTCATAGTACGCCTCTATAGCCCAGAAAAGCTTCTCATGGATATTCCCATCCCAAGCAAATATCACGTAACCTTCCGGCTGCCGTGATAGAACCTTTTCACTGATCACAAGTCCAGTAACCAGGGTTTCATTCTCTCTTTGGGATTGGTGTTTGTATTTCCCTTGCGGCCTTATGCTCATTTGAGACCGGTCATAATCTTTTTCACCGATTCGTGGTGCATGTCTTATCCAAAAGGAAACGTCGGTCGCCTTCCTTGAATGATGGAACTGAGCAAACACTGCCTGTACACGAGAGTCAATATCTATGACATTCGCGTATACAAGTTCATGATGCTGTTTATCATCCAAACGAGTGACGATGAGTGGTGTGTGGACCCTTACATTTATATCCTTGTGAATAAACTCCATATGTTTCATCCTATTACCCCCAGCTTCGATCTGATTTTAATTCTCGAGACGTCTAATATTTCCGTTTCGATCTACGATTTTAAAGAAGATACGGAATGTCTCGGTTTCGGTGATTATGGTCTCCTGATCTGTATCTTGAATATCTTTAATGATCTCCTTTTTCACTATTCCTTTCAGCACATGCAGTTGTTCCCCTCTTCCGACTTTACCGTTTAGCCTTCCGCTTGCCATCCGCAGTACACGGTGCATTTCCTTATCCGGTAAAAGTGGTTGAAGTTTCAATGCTGGCTTCTTAGGGGTAGACCACTCCATACCTCGTTTGGTTAAAGCAGATGCATTTACCACCTCCCGAACAAAGTCCACGTCCATTCGATTAGATCGAAATAACTTGGGAGTAATGTTTCCTGGAAGCACTTTGTACATCGGCGCATCCAGTAACGGGAGGCGCTCTAAATCACTGCCTTCATCCATGAGAGCTAGAATACGATCTACTTCATTCCGGTTAAGAAACTTCTCTTTACGCTTACGGCCGATCGCATAAACTTGGTGATAGGTATCGTCATGCGATTGAAACACCCGAATGTCATCCAGGTTAGCAACAAGCATTTTTACAATGTCCGACGTCATTCGTCCGCGTGGTATGTTGTAAACAAGAATCCCGTCTACCGCTACATACATAAGAAGATGCCGCAAAAACCGTTTTTCTTTTCGCTCCACTTTAGATTCAACCGTTTCGCTGTCCGAATCGTATGGCGGATTGAGATACATTAGACGGAAATTGTCACGGCTGATTATAGCGATAGGTAAGGGACGACATCGGCATTATCCGTTATGCCTCCCTTTTCCCCCGCTTCGCACCGTGCGTGCCACTTTCATGGCACACGGCGCTCCATCGATCTCAATGTCAATTTAACTAGTCCGCTCGACTTTTTCTCTAAAATCCAATATTTTCAGCCAAATCTTCTTTCCTAGGTGTTCCAAGTTCTGATTACTATGAATGAATTCATGGCACCCCTTGTGAACACTTGCAAGATTCATTACTCGGTTGACCACAGTTAAGGGTAATTTTGGAGAGACATGATGCGTTTCAATATCCCATGACGGTAGAAACTCGCTACATACTCGGCATTTACCTTTATCTCTATTAAAGGCATAAGCTCTATTTAGGTAGTATTCGAAATTGTAGATCGGACCGCTTAGTCTTTGGCTTAGAGCCTTAGACTGGTTAAGCAAAAGGATTTCATCAGCCCGGACTGCAACTGGCTTCTTCGTTGTTCTTGTGAAGTATGCCTCTCGACCTTCCTTAGAGTAAGGGGTTTCCACCTGATTTTTGTAAGTCGGATTCGTTCTCTTACAGAATTTGATATTCGTGATACCTACCTTAAGACCGTTGTAGTCTATGGTAGGAATCTGAGTATCATAATTCATGTGAATGGAGGTTAAATTGTTAACTTCACTGGCTTTGCACCAGTAGCCCCCATATCTCTTAAGAGCTTTGAACGCCGCAAATGAAAGGATATTGGCGTACTTATTCAGGTCGTAGTTTACCCATGTGGCAATCTCATAGTATTGGATTAAACCCCGGATTTTAGAATTGACCAAATTAATCTTGTGAACTACTTGTTCCTTGAGAATTTGATTTCCGACTACTCTCAGACGCCTTAAGCTCCTGATTTCGTCGTGAATCTCCTTGATCTTGGATTTTAGTCGTTCTTGATTAGGTCGTGTTCTAGTAATCCAGCCTGTACGGGATTTACCTTTTACCACCTTGAACTCGAAACCAACGAATTTAATGGGTTTCCTACGAATATCCGTAATAACTGTCTTTTCGTCTGAAAGCCTAAGCTTCAAATTGGTATTCAGGTATCTAGATATTCGATTCTTCCATTTTTCCGCGCTACTTTTAGAGTTTGTTATGAGTACCCAGTCATCGGCGTACCTAACAAGGTAAGCCGGTTTAAGGTTCGTCGATTTCAACGCCCTTATTTTCTTGTCCTGGTCACTATATCCATGCCGAGTTTGTTTTTCTTCCCATTCACGAACAATCCATTGATCTAAGCAGTTGAGGTACGCATTAGCAAGTAGAGGAGAAATGATTCCTCCTTGGGGTGTCCCAAGTTGGTTAACGCTCTTTTCATCCATGATTCCTGCTTTAAGCATCTGTTTAATGATCATCAATACTCTACGGTCCCTAATACCAAGATGCCAAAGCTTTTTCAGCAGTAAGGTATGATCGACATTATCGAAGAATTTACTGATGTCACCTTCCAGAACCCAGTGATAACCCGTGCTGTGTGCTTGCTTCGTCACTCTTCCGATCGCCATATCCGTATCCCGCATGGGTCTAAACCCATATGAATGCTTGAAGAATTGTGCTTCAAGTATCGGTTCGATAACCATACGCACGCATTCCTGTATAATCCTATCTATTACAGACGGGATGCCGAGTGGCCGTTTTTCATCGGTACCAGGCTTAGGAATGTAAACTCTTCTTACAAGGATTGGACTATAGTTGATCAAACAGCTTTGGACTCGATTGATTACTTCATCGTAGTTAGAATGAAGAAATTCTTCTCTCAACTTTTCTCCATCTGAGCCCGGGGTATCACTGCCTTTGTTTGCCTTAATCTTGTGGATCGCTGTTAGAATAGTTGCCTCTGCGGATATAATCTCTAACAAACCTTTGAAGCGCGGTAATTCCTTGTTCTCGAGTGCATTTTTAGACTCCGAGTAAAGATTTTCTAATAACTCCTTTAGCTGTCCTTCGGATTTTGGATAGTCGAATTTTTGAGCCAATGCGACCACCTCCTTTTGAGGATTCGCCGTATTGACGTTAGTCAGGTTTGCACAGCGGCTTCCTCGACATGTTGAGCGGTCTTATTGTACGTTGAGTTCGACTATGCCCCTTCGCCATGTGCTAGGTTTTCCCTAACTCGGACTACTACGGGCTGCTGTCCTCCAAATACAACGGTCATTTCCTACCGTTTAGAGATATCAGGTATGACTCCCTTTATCACTCTCTATTGGAGTTCCGTTGTTCCCTATGTCTTAGCTTTACATATCGTTTTAGCCCTCTCCTATGACCCGTCAGCCGTTCCTTTGTCCTTGGTTGGGGGACTCGGAACTGTAATCCATATTGGATGACAACAGTCAATTAGATGTAGATCTAACTAACCACGACTGATCCCGCCATTGGCGGGTGAATGTCTTCTTATTAAACATTCCCGAAGTTACGAGCCGTACAAACGGAGATTCAATAGTTAGGCATGACGATTTTATAGCCCCGCGCTTACTTCTCTAACCGCTTCACAGGTCTGATTTTCAGCTCTTCACCGAGCTTCGTACAACGAGAGAGTCATTTCTCGATGCACGTCGGAGTTTAGGGGAGGATTACCAACCTTTAATCCTCAACAGGAACTTCCCCTGTCTATTCAGACATAGAGTTAGTCTTTGAAGTCAAAGACTCTAGGTTTTATTGCGCATTTCTGCGCAGATTGTCCTAGAACAACGCGCACCTACATTCCTCGTAGCCTCCATACAAAGCATTTGGGATTCGAGAACGGAGCTCCAAATACTTTTCTTCGTTAGGCTCGATACCGAAGGAAACAGCCGAGGATTCCTCAGTGAGTATTTCAAGTGCTCGCCCGCTCCCGGCGCAAAAGTCTGCAACAGAGAATGGCGAGTTAGGGAATTGAAGCAGGCTGCGGACGCAAAGCATGTCCTGATCAGTTGTTTCAAAATTCCCCATCCTCACTTTATTTCGAAGAACGCGGTCAAACATACCCTTCATGTTTCCTGCTGCCATTAAAATTACCCCCTCAGTGAAATAAAAAAGAGCAGTCGCAAAGGCGAACAGCTCTTTTTTCATACATTTGATCGCAGAATAAGACAGTCCAAAAGTACCGTGGAATGTCTTACTTTGCTTCCAATCGCCGATGCCGGCCCCTTACCTATCTAACCTGATTCACAATGACAATAACCGAATCATCACCGTCGAACTCGATGAATCCCGGTAACCCAATGCCCATAGTTCTCAAGGAAACAGATTTGACGTCTCTACTCCCAACAAGAAGCGCCTCTTTCAGATACTTAGCGTTGAATCTAATACTCGGGAAGCCTTCATCAACCTCGGAACCTGGAAACACTTCGCAGATATCACCTGTTTGAGAATGAGAATGTACTGTCAATTCTCCATTCGTGTCTACTTCCAATGTCATCCGATTATTCTCTACTCCATCAAGAGATAACATCCTATTCAAGGTTGCGTCCATTTCTCCGCGCGAGACCTTTATCGCAGCACCTTCTTTAACCTTATTAAAAAGGTGAGAAATATCCGGATATGTACCGTCAAGTAATCTCCCGAAATAGATGGTATTTGAATCACGCATGACCAAGTGCTTAGTATCAATGGCCACATCTATTAGACTGGCTTTTATCGAATCAACAATCCCTTTGATCTGGAGCGCGGGTATCATAGCGTTTTGGAACTTTTCCGGATCTTCTATAACTACGTCAGAGATATACCGGTAAACTCTATGTCTGTCTGTACCCATAAACGCCAGCTTCCCATGATGATTGTGAATATAAATTGCCGACAGCGTAGGAGTCTTCTCATCCGACAATGTAAATTGCGACGCAAGTACGCCTTTTTTTAACATTTCGATCGGAACCGATATGAATCCCCCTCTCGACAGCTGCGGCAGAGAAGGGTATTCTTCTGAATTTAAGGCAGAAAGTTTTGCCTTGCCTCTTACCCCATATGATATAACGACCATAGAATCATTCTGAGTGAATGACACTTCTCCAGAGGGTAATTTCCTGACAAAATCGATTGCTTCACCTGCTGGGAGTAAATAACTCCCATCAATGCCATTATCGTTAGATACCTTCAACATACGAAGTACTGCTTGCGATAAATCCATGGCCGTAATAAATAATGTGTCTCCTTTGAGGTCGAACTTGATGCAAGATAACAACGGAATAGCCGATCTTTTCTGAACGACTTTTGCACATAGTAATAAGGCATCAAGTAATTCATCTTTCTCCACTTGAAAAGCCATATTCCCCGTTGCGATAATCCCAAGTTGTTTTTCCTCTGTTGCTGTCATTCTAATTTCCTCCCTGTTTTTGGGCACAAAAAAAGCCTCGGGGAATAGAAAAAAACATACCTATGGTATGTCCCAATCAATTCTCCGAGGCTATAATCGCGCCTTAATGTGTTGTTGTCCGTCTCCAGACGCTCCTTCACTAGCCGAATATATGACGGCAGTGACAATAAAAAAATGTAATCGTAATAGCCACATTATAGCAGGTTGATAATAGGGCTATCAATAGGGATAAAGAAAAAGCCGACAATTACTACCATCGGCTTTCCCTTATTACTCCAATATAACGTGTTCAAAATCTTAGACTTAGCAATTTGACAGCACGCTAAAATCCTTAAAAGAAATTTGTACTACCTATTTACAGAGATAACACGCTTCTTAATTCAATCCACGCTTTCCGGAAATAAACGACTTCTTCAGGAAGAAGATAGTCCGGCTTCAGTCGTAGGAATGCCGTATCAAAAAGTAAATCTGTTTCAGATGCCAAAGTACTGAGCCCCTGGTCCATCCACCTATCTACAAGCTCATGCTTGGCCATAGCTGGAAATATTACACTTATACCCAAATGATATGCACGGATCGTAAGCTGCAATTTATCGCCGAACGTTTCCACGCATACCATGGAGTATGTAAGATTAGACATCGGTCTGAAATGAGCAATTGCCATATTGTCCATCAGGTATGAATCCGGCCCATTGCAAACTCTGCAAAGTGAAAGGAACATACAATTAATTGATATGTCTTTAGGAAGAAACTTGTGATTACAACAATCGCACTCAACTCTATTATTTTCGCATATACAAAGACTACTTATTGAGTCAGTTTCCTCGCAGCCATACCGCACTGACATCCCGCAATCTTGACAGTAAACCTCTTTATTCAATTCGATCGCTCCTCTCGCCCCTTCCTCTCCGAAGGGGCGCAATAATAATGGCCCCTTCTGAAGAAGGAAAAGAAAGTAACGAAACATCTTATCGTTTATAGAAAGGACTGGATGACAGGATTATGATAATCTGGACCACTCTCTTGTTCAATTTTATGTTTAAGAAGCTTCCGAATAAATGCTGGCCCGCTATTTGCTGGGACTGCCCTAAACGTAATACTGTCAAAAGGACAATAATCCTTAATCGTAAGCCACTCGTCTCCCCCATCAACTTGGTTTATAAATACCAGGTTCTTATATACAAAGGCTTGACCGAGGCTCCAGGTACCACACTCGAACTCTTTAATCAATGCTTCGACGCTTTCAAAAATGCGAAAACTCTTTCGTGTGAAAAACGGATCGTTTGCTTGATTTATCCAAGGGTTTTCGTATCCAAGGTATAGCCACAAGTCGATCATCTTCCTTTTTCCACAATTCATGCAAAGAACCTTACCGTTTGAAAGATTGCTATAGCATTCTTGTCCTGCAGAAACCGTTTCACCACAATAACACTTATCGTTTGATGTAATGCCATGCGACTTCCAAACCAATCTCCCTGGCAAGTCAATGAAATCTTGACCTAATTTCTCACCGAACCAAAGCCATATCACAAATCTATTTGTTGTTGATTGCCACACCAAGAAACTCTCGGTAATCCCTTCTGTAGAAGGATCGTGAGTAAGATTCTCAAACAAATTCCAAAGTTGTTTAAGTTGCTCTTTTCTAAACATGGATATTTGTTTACTTGTCGGTTTATTCTCAATTTTAAGCACACTTTGACATTCAAGACAGCGTACGGCCTTATATGGTGTATCCGACACATATGTTTCACCGCACTCGCAGAAATACAAACCAACATTCATAAATTTACTCCTTATCAGCCCCTTTCACATGGGGGGCTGTTTCTTCTCCCCCATGCAGGGCACTGATAAAGCATTTTCATATTACGAAAAACTTAAACTAATAATCATGACCGTCTATTGAATACAGATCTACTCTTTAAAATGGCAAATCATCCTCTGATATATCAATCGGACGTCCGTCGTCCTGGAACGGATCACGATTATCGTTACGTGAGTTATTACCAGTTGGTCGGTTGCCACCTCCGCTTTGAGAAG
The DNA here is from genome assembly GCF_052115145.1 of Paenibacillus sp. 2TAB26. Lineage (NCBI taxonomy): Bacteria > Bacillati > Bacillota > Bacilli > Caryophanales > Paenibacillaceae > Paenibacillus > Paenibacillus sp. 2TAB26. Next base: position 6,022 of record NZ_JBFRGC010000011.1, on the reverse strand, counting down.
TGTTGCTGTTGCTTGTTCCCCCGCTGTAGCTGCCCCCTTCTTCTTGAGATCCTCCACCACGTTCACGATTGGATTCCAAGAAACGAACATTATCAGCGATAACTTCCGTTACGTAGACTCGTTTGCCTTCGTTGTTCTCATAATTCCGCACTTGAATGCGACCTTCAACCGCTGTTAAACGGCCTTTTCGCAAATAGTTGGCGCAAGTCTCGGCTAATTGACGCCAGGTTACAACTGGTATGAAGTCCGCTTCTCGCTCCCCTTGACCACCGCTCGTAAAAGGTCGATCTACAGCTAACGTAAATTGTGTAACTGCAACGCCTGCAGGCGTATAGCGAAGATCCGGGTCTTTTGTCAATCTACCAATTAGAATTACACGATTCAACAATTAAATATCCTCCAATGAATAATTATTTATTTTCTCCAAACCAAAATGATTCTTCCTGAACTTATTTTGTTGCCTTCAGTCTAATATTCTAGCTATTTGCGGCAGGAAGCCTGCATCCGTAAGATCGTCAATTCCTTTCCCCTGTGAAATATCCCACATTGCTAAACTCAGTGTCATATCCGTATTCTTTGCAAAAAATTCGACACATTGTTCTAGTGCCATCTCGACCTCAGGTGTACTCACAACATCTGCGTCGTATGCGAATACAACATGTTTACATCCGAGTTGCTTAAGTGGTTCAAGCAGTAGGGAAAAAGCACCAACACCAGGAATACCAAACACAGGCTTAACAAGCGCGTCAGCAGCCTTGTCAGCTTTTATCGGCCCTTCCGTAACCCAAACCTCTTCACAACTGATCATCGTATCCGGGGTTTCTCCTACCGACCACAGTTTTAGACATGGATACGGCAGAGCTAAATGTATGGGGAGCGGACCACCGATTGATGATCCATTTAGCTTATCGCCGCTGCTCCACCACCAATAGCGGTTACCAGGTCTTAATACAATCCTAAATACAAATTGACCGGATTTAGAATAACATTCTTTTTTATCTTTCTCCGTAAGAATGACTTCCATTATTTTATCCTGAATGAATAGCTTACACTTTGCTCTCCGATTCCCATTTTCATCAGGGTTAACTTCTTCTAAAATTTCTCCTTTGATTGCACCTTCCATATGTAGCTCTAGAAGAGGCTTATCCACTCGAATCTGCCAACCAGTAATCTCGTTCTTTATCGATCGAAATGGAATCATAAGCCCCTGAGAGCCACCCATGGTCCAATATGGACCATAAGATCCTTCTACGCAGAAAAATCCCGGAACGCCTAAAAGATCGCTTTGTTCGCCTACGCGACTTATTACTTGTTTAGCAACCTTGTAACGTTCTGGACCTGGCATCGTTCGGTATTCACGCAATCTGATTGCTTCATCCTGCATATTACGATCATTTCGTAAATGTTGGGCATGCTGTGTAGAAAGCGGGAGCTCCTTCGTTAAGGCACGATAGACGCGATTAAGATGATAATCCGGCTTCTTATCGACAGCACGATTAACTTCAATCTCAATCTTTGTCTTGGGAGCAGCCTGCGGATCAAGATAATGGCGGTACTGCCTCCCAATCGTGGAATCAAAGAAATCGTCAGACACAACTCGCATGCAGTGGACAATGGTTTGTTCTTTATTAATTCTGCACCACCCACGTTGTCCGCACACGATACATGCCGACGTAATTTCATACCATCCCTCGTGCTTAGTTCTTCGAAGCTTCATGCCTCTGCCTCCTATATCTACGATGCTTGATTTTGACTTTCATTTTTCAAATTTTCCTCAACAATACGCAACTGTTGTAGATCAAGAGAATTGAATCGACCGTCCCAAGTCACATGTAACCAAGATTGCACAAGATTTTTTAAATGCAATGAGTTAACATGCATCTTCATTTCCATTAGACGACCTACAATATGATTCTTCTCTCTCTTTGCACTTTTTTCATCGTCGGCTGCGCTAGTTCGCTTGCCAGATGAAGATTGTCTTGGATCTTCCTGAAGCTCTTGATGGTTATGAGACTGGCTATTGGAGCGGGATGTTTCTCCACTCTGAGGGCCGCTTCCAATGCGTTCTGGTCGCTGTTCTCCTCCCAGCGTTCCGTTGTCCGAATTTTGATCGGCGGTAGGTGGCTTCAGTTCCTCCAACGCCTTTCTCTTAGATTTCTCAATGTAGTTCTCTTCAAATGAAGACAATCCGGATCCAATGTTGCCGTATCCACCGTGAGATAGGGCTCGACCTATAGCACTTGTAGATGCATTCTCGATCGGGTAATTTGCATCGACTCCGGATCCACCGAAACCAATGATGGCACGTTCCTTTGTCTTAAACGGCAGCCCATTCTTATTCAATCCCTCAAACGAACAAGTCATTACCCATACGGGCCCAATCTGCTCTGGGTACGTATCGAGTACATAAGATGCACCGTGAATCTTATGAACATCAATCATTTCAGTAAGCCTACCCTCTACATCGAAATAAGGCCGGAAAGTCTCAACAAAGGTTTTCCCATTGTAGGAATGTAAACCCTTATCTCTTTGTAAGGGGGTCAGTGTAAACTCCCGATCATAAACTTTTTCTTTCTGTGATATCAGGCGAATATGCTTGTGATATTGTTTGGGTACCGTCTCATAAACAGCTAAAATGTGTTGATGAGCTAGATTCCGTATATCCAAAGCTTTATTCAAAATAAACGATTCCTGATTCCCCGCCAAGGAATCTTTCTGTCCGATATTATTTTGATTTCTGCCCATTTCGCATTCCTCCAGATTTAAGTTTAGAATTGCCTCCTGCTTCTTTTTTTGACCTTGATAAATTAATTAACCTCCTAATCTTTAAATAACTAAAAAAGACGCATTCCAATGAATGCGTCTCGTGTATGGAAACAAAAAAAGACATACTGATAGCGTATGTCGTTTAAGCGTCCATTGTTTGCTTACAAGCCAATTGGCTTCCCCATCTTCGCTGAATCAGGATCGGCGAAGAAAATTAGTCTTACTAGAATGTATAAATTATAGCATCCAAACAGTAGATTGGTAAAGTATAGGTACGAAATGATATACGTATTTATTCGATTGAATATACGCAATATTTACCGATAGCTAGCCTGTTGAATAGCTATGTTTCTCCAATTTTTAAATGAACGATTATTGATTCTTTTCACAACAAATGTGGATTATTGTCATTTTCGTCCTTTACCAGTTCCAACAGAAGTGCTATATTTTACTTGCATGCTTGTCGGGTTTTGTCTTACTTTTTCCAAAAATGGAGTCCGGCACTATAAGAAAAGCATGTGTTTTAATGCCAATCTTGGAATCACACAGTCCATTTAATTAAAAAATATTACATAATAAAATAAGAAAAAGCCCCTACCAGGTCACATTCATTGTCCTCCGGCCGCCAAGCGTTGAGACATTGAATGATTCAGGAGTAGAAGCTTTATTCACAGTATCATTGTGCTCATTGTAGCATAGCGATAATGAAAAATAAAGCGTCTATTCTCTCTTGAGTATTGCCATTTATGGGGCGTCGTCGAGGGAGTTTTTTTATGTCAGATAAGAAAAATTTAAAAGGTGGATCATCGAAGCTTCTTTACTATCGTAGCCGGCCTACAGGAAACCGCACACCAAAAACAAAAATAGCTCATGGGAAACAAATTCCATATTATGAGGAAGAACTTGAAAGAATCTACTTTAAAGAAGAAGACGTTCAAAAATTTTCTCTAGATAGACATGGACAGAATATTCCTTACGTTGATGGCCACCTTACCATCATCAATAACTATATGTTTGATTATTGGAGTCACTTCCTCTCTGCTGAGGGGATCGCATTATTTGGTCATCTCTTACGTTATTGCTATGGAACTAAAGATATATGTTGGCCAAATCTCGAGTTAATAGCCTTAAAAATGAATAAAAGTCGTAATACTGTTAAAAAGTATCTGGGTATTCTCGAAGAGTATGGCTTTGTATATCACTTTAATGTGCAAAATGCAGACAAGAACAATACTGATGAAAGTCCTTTATTTAAGGTTCGAAAGAAAGTCCCTTTTCTTTCACATGAACTCTATGAGCAAATGCCATTGGTTTTGCAAGTCGATCATGATCGATACATTTCTCACCTTTTGGAAACCTGTGAAAAGGAAGATTTAGAGTTGGACACTTCCGTCAATTATAATGATCTTTACAATGAATTGATCGATAAAGGTAGAATTCAGCGCAAGCCACAGCAACTCTCTCTTTTCGAGGCCGAGAAGCAAATGCAGATCAAAAAGCAGCTTCTACACCAAGATGTCACAGATGTAGACAAGCAGCTCTGGTCAGCATTCATAGAGGAAATTAAAAATAAAATTTCAAAACCATCTTTTGATACCTGGTTTAAAGGTACCTTTGCAATAAAACGTGATGGACTATATACAATTTATGCACCACATCAACATGTTACAGAATGGCTTGAAAGTAGATACTATGATCTTATTACGGATGCACTTCATACTGTCGATACTAATTTCACCGGGATAAGAATTGAAAGCACTAGTTAAAGACAAAAGGACTCTCGAGCAAGGACTCTCGAGAGTCCTTTTTTATTTGGGCATTTTGAAATAATAAGACCCCTGTCTCTTGAAAGCAGCCCCGTGAGGTCACCATAGCAAGTCGCTTTTCGTTGTAGCTTTATAATAAAGTTTGATAATTTTAAAGCTACGTTTTTCGTTAAGGAGACCAAATATTTTTAAAATAAGGTTTGATAAAAACTGAACTTAACAACGAAAGGCTGCCAGTTATTCAACTAGCGTTATCCGTTAGTTCAACGTTTCTGCAACTTAATAATGGAAATTACGTTTGTATGTGGGGTAAGACAAAAATACAATTCTTAACAGGAGGTTACTATGATTAAAAAACTGACTTTCACGCTGTTTGCAATTGCCATGCTGATTCTCCCAGCTCTACCGACTCTAGGTTCTGCGGCCAATCAAGTAGCGACTGTTGCTAATGGCAAATTACTTAACAATCGTGTACTGGTTCCGTTACGCGCTATTTCTGAAAATTTAGGGACGCCTGTGGAATGGCATCAGGGAGAAAAAACAGTAGTAATCAACAAAAGGGACTCTGTAATACTCATTCCCACAAACTTTAAACGAGCGGTAATTATAACTCCATCCCTTGATCCCTCTATTAGTAAAGATATAAAATACATTGATTATGATGCGCCAGCCCAGATCATCCAAGACACAACCTATGTTCCGCTGCGGTTTGTCAGCGAATTGTTGGGTGCGTCTTTGACGTGGAACAAGCAGTCCAAAGAAGCAACGATCACATTGGATGGTAAGCAAACTGTGGTGAAAATGGAGCATCCATCCTTTGAACCCACACATAAGCTCTCGAATGAGCGACTTAAACTACTGTCAGAAAAATTGAACGAAGCCACAGATGTTTCTAAGGCTAACAATATAAAAACTGATTTTAAGCCTTATTTTACGAATACTCTTATCAATTCAATAGTGAAAAATAAAGGGCTTGATAAAGAACATAAGCAAGATACTCCAATAACATCTGTTTACTATACGAGCAAGACAACTGCAAGTTTAACGCAATCAATTATCTTTGGAAATGGTTTGACTGCAGAAGATCATTATGTTTCGGATCGAACTTCCTATTTTGTATATACGGGGGGAGTATGGAAAGTTGATAGTGTAAAGTTCACATTCAGAACGATTATCCAATTGGGTTTATAATGCTTACCCAGAGAATTAAATGTATAAATGCTGTCTTTTAAGTCAGTAACTAAGTTAGAAAAAAAGTATTCCGCTCCAGTTTATCATTTTTTGTTACTTAACTAAACTCCCTCTATGGAGAATCATTTTTCTCTTAAATGCTCATGTTTCCTTAGGTTTTGAACGATTTCCTTTCGTACAAGACAACCTTTAAATGGAACAAGATTGTAGATAGTGTAAAATATGGGGCGAAGAATGTACAAAAAGCCTCTCCACTCAGACCACTCGTTTAAAAAAGTGGACTTTGGGAAGATTTATGG